>CANHMH010000007.1 GCA_947461635.1 Flavobacteriales bacterium
AAATACCAAGCAAGCGCTTGGGCAGAAGCAGGAAGAATGTTCGTCCCATATTACCGACAAGCACACATTCGTTCATACGAATTACTGGAGAAAGGTGGTCGCGAAGCTTTACTTTTTGCTTATGAAGACATCAAAAATGCCTTTCAATATTACCTAGATCATTACAATCATGGACGTCCAATTATTCTTGCCGGACACAGTCAAGGTAGTACACATTTGAGAATGATTCTTGAAGATTTTTTTGACAACAAAGAACTTCGAGGACAATTAGTTGCAGCATATATTCCTGGAATTGGGATATCCCATAATGAATTTAAAAGCATTCCCTTAATGAATTCCGCGCGTCAAACGGGTGGATTTGTTACATGGAATACCTTCAAGAAAAATGTAGACCAAGATTCATACCGTCGCTGGTATAAAGGGAAAGCTGTTGTCAATCCAGTTACGTGGCAGACCTCAGGGACAGCAACAAAGGACCAACACCTCGGGTTTTTATATTCCAATGATGATCTTTTTTGTCATTGTTTTGAAACCTCCGTAATGGACGGAGCTATTTGGATTTCACGTCCTTGCTCCTATCTTGGACTCGTTTCGTGGACCATGAAAAACCTTCATGTGGGCGATGTGAATTTGTTTTGGAAGGACATTCAAGAAAATGCAAAATTAAGAGCGCGAACTTATTTGCTCGAAAAAGGTTCATAAGTCTAATTTTCGGTTCAAAACTTCCCCTTCCATTTCATTGACGATTCTTTTTTTGCTTTGTATATTTGTGCACGCAAAAAAGAACATTCATGACACCATTTTCTAGAAGACACATCGGACCGAGTGAAGCAGAGAAAAAAGCCATGTTGGCTACAATCGGCATCGACTCGATTTCAACATTGATTGACCGTACCATTCCTGCCCAAATTCGTTTGGACGGCGAATTAAAAATCGCGGATGCGATGACGGAACAAGAATATTTACAGCATGTTTCAGAATTGGCGGCGAAAAACCAAGTGTTCAAGTCATTCATTGGTTTAGGTTACCATGAAACAATTGTTCCCAGTGTCATCTTGAGAAATGTTTTAGAAAATCCAGGATGGTATACGGCATATACGCCTTACCAAGCGGAGATTTCACAAGGACGTCTGGAAGCTTTATTGAATTTCCAAACCATGGTTTTGGATTTAACAGGAATGGAGATTGCTAATGCATCTTTATTGGATGAAGGAACAGCTGCTTCAGAAGCGATGATTATGTTCTACAACTCGCGTTCAAGAGCAGAAGTTCAAGCTGGAAAAAATAAATTTTTCGTCGCAGAAGATTCATTGCCTCAAAGCATTGATGTCATGCTCGGACGCGCCATTAATTTAGGCATTGAATTGGTAACAGGAAACATCGAATTATTTGAAGGTTCTGCAGAATATTTTGGTGCGTTTATCCAAAATCCAAGTGCACATGGGCACGTTCGTGACTTAACATCAAAAATTGCTCAATTGAAAGGACACGGAATTCAAGTTGCTGTAGCAGCAGATATTCTTTCAATGGTTGTCTTAAAATCACCAGGAAGCATGGGTGCTGATGTTGTTTTGGGTTCTTCCCAACGATTTGGCGTTCCAATGGGTTATGGTGGGCCTCACGCGGCGTTCTTTGCAGCTAAAGAAGAGTATAAACGAAATATTCCAGGAAGAATTATCGGTGTTTCAAAAGATGCTGATGACAATTTCGCACTTCGCATGGCGCTTCAAACAAGAGAACAACACATCAAACGCGATAAAGCGACTTCTAATATTTGTACAGCACAAGCATTACTATCCGTAATGGCAAGTATGTACGCTGTTTACCACGGTCCAGACGGAATCCGGGAAATTGCAAATCATGTACATGAATTAGCAACGAAAACAGCAGCAGGATTAGCTGCAAAAGGAATCACATTAGGAACGGATTCTTACTTCGATACACTTTGGATAAAAGGTGTTGATTGTACAAGTGTTCGTGCAAAAGCGGAAGCGCAAAAATTAAATTTCCGATATATCTCTGATTCAGAATTGAGCATCAGCTTTGGCGAGCCACATACAATGGATGATGTTCATGCTATTTTAGCATGTTTCGACGCTCAATCGTCAGAAGGTTCATCGAAACTTTCTTCCGATTTGAAAAGAACTGATAACGTACTAAGTCATCCGGTATTTAACAGCCATCATTCTGAATCTCAAATGATGCGTTATTTGAAACGTTTGGAAAACAAAGACCTTTCGTTGGTTCATAGTATGATTCCTTTAGGTTCTTGCACCATGAAGTTGAATGCTGCTACTGAATTAATGCCAATTACCAATCCGCAATTCGCGAATTTACACCCATTTGCTCCGGTTGAACAAGCCGCAGGATACCATGAGATGTTTAAACAATTGTCTTTAGATTTATCTGAAAGTACTGGATTTGCCGGTGTTTCCCTTCAGCCAAACTCTGGTGCGCAAGGAGAATACGCAGGACTGATGGTCATCAAAGCATTCCATGAATCAAATGGTGATACGCAACGTAAAAAAATGATTATCCCGTCATCTGCGCATGGAACCAATCCTGCTTCTGCGGTGATGGCTGGATTTGAAGTAGTTGTGACTGGTTGCGATGAAAATGGAAACATTGACATCGAGGAGTTACGCCGCGTTGCGATTGACTTGAAAGATGTATTAGGTGGAATCATGGTGACGTATCCGTCTACACATGGTGTGTACGAAGAAGGAATTCGTGAAATTACTTCGATTATCCACGAAAACGGTGGACAAGTATACATGGATGGTGCGAATATGAATGCTCAAGTTGGATTAACAAATCCTGGGAATATCGGTGCGGACGTTTGTCACTTGAACTTACACAAGACATTCGCTATTCCACACGGTGGTGGTGGTCCAGGTATGGGGCCAATTGGCGTTGCTGCACACTTACTTCCATTCTTACCAGGAAGTCCAATCGTGAAAACAGGAGGAGAAAAAGCAATTCATGCAATTTCTGCAGCGCCATTTGGAAGTGCATTGATTCTATTAATTTCTTACGCTTACATCAAGATGTTAGGCGCAAAAGGACTTCGTGAATCTACGGAAATTGCGATTTTAAATGCGAATTACATCGCTGCAGGGTTGAAAGGTCACTACGACATTCTTTACACAGGGAAAAATGGTACTGTAGCTCACGAAATGATCTTAGACTGTCGCGATTTCAAACGCACAGCAGAAGTAGAAGTAGCCGACATGGCGAAACGCTTGATTGATTTCAACTTCCATGCACCTACGGTATCTTTCCCAGTTGCTGGAACCTTGATGATTGAACCAACAGAATCTGAAGATAAAGAAGAATTAGATCGCTTTATCATTGCCATGATTAAAATCCGTGAGGAAATTCGTCAAATCGAAAACGGTGAAGCAGACAAAATAAATAACTTGCTCAAAAATGCGCCACATACAGCGGATTGCATCATCAACAAAGAATGGAATTACCCATACACACCTCAAGAAGCGGCTTATCCAGTTGCTTATTTGAAAGAGTGGAAATATTGGGTGCCTGTTCGACGTGTTGACAATGCATTTGGTGACCGAAATTTGGTTTGCTCTTGTCCAAGTATTGAGAGTTACCAGTAATAAATGAGTAAAAAGTCCCTTTCCGAAGGGACTTTTTTATTTTTAACGTAGTTTCGCACGTAAATTCCAACGAAGATGAAATTAGATATTCTAGCTTTTGCTGCCCATCCCGATGATGTTGAATTATCCGCTTCTGGTACCTTGTTGCATTATGCATCACAAGGGAAGAAAATCGGAATCATTGATTTAACCGAAGGTGAATTGGGAACACGTGGATCAGTTGCTGATCGCTATGCTGAATCTGCTGCTGCTGGAAAACTCATGGGCTTAACTGTTCGCAAAAACTTGAACATGGGCGATGGATTCTTCGAAATCAATGAAGAAAACAAGCGTAAAATCATTGAACAAATTCGCATCCATCAACCAGAAATCGTTTTGGCAAATTGTTTGAGCGATCGACATCCGGACCATGGTCGTGGGGGAAAATTAGTTTCCGATGCCTGTTTTTTAGCTGGACTGCGTAAAATTGAAACCGTTGTTGAAGGAGTCGCGTTGACACCTCATCGGCCAAGATTGGTATTACATTATATTCAGGACCATTATGTGCATCCTGACATTGTGATGGATGTAACGGCGTTCATGGAAGAAAAAATCGAAGTGATTAAAGCGTTCCGATCACAGTTTTTCGATCCAGCTTCTACCGAACCAACGACGCCAATTTCTGGTGAAGAATTCTTTCAATTCATAAAAGGAAGAATGATGCAATATGGACGTCCAATTGGTGTTGAATATGCCGAAGGATTCACTGTTACACGCATTCTTGGGACGAAAGATATTTTTGGTTTAGTTTGATTTTAATGTGCTAGTTGCTTAATGTGCTAGTTGCTCAGTCTGCTAATGTGCTAGTTACTTAATGTGCTAATGTGTTAGTGTGAGTAAGCTATCGGAGCGTGTCATTAGCAAATAAGTCCATTGGCAAATTAGCACATTAATGCATTAGCAAATTAGCACATTAGTTCATTATTCCTAACTTTGTCATGTGAAAACGCTGATTCTTATTTTCTTAAGTGCACTATTGTTTCTAGGGAACATTGGGATTCCTGTGTTTACGCATGCTTGTGATGAAGATGGCGTTTTTACCTCGTTTTTCATCAATCAACAAAACCATTGTCGAGAAGAACAGTCAGATTTACCTCCTTGCTGCCAAAAAGAAAAAAAGAAGAATTGTTGTCACGATGAGAAAACAGTGCTACAATTGGATGAAAAATATATTATTACACATGCTTTAGCGATTCCAATTTTTCACATTTCATTTGCAGCGAATCAGACAATTTCATTTGATCCATACATACTTCATTCTGAAATTATTTCTTTTCAAACGTGGGACGACCCTCCTCCGATAAAGAAATTCGGCAAAGAATTGCTTATTCAACAATGCGTATTTCGTATTTAAAATTCTAATCATACGTGCCTCAAAGGACTTGTAAACTCAAGTATCTATCTAGTATTCATGATTAATTTTTAGCTATGAGATATTATTTTTTAGGATTCCTCCTCATCTGGATGACTTCCAAAACCAATGCACAAATCAAAGGAGTAGTTCTACGACAAGACTCCACAAAAACTAGTCCCATTGAAAATGCAAAGATTCGTCTTTCCCATTCAAATCAAGGGGTATTTACAAACAAGGATGGACGATTTGAAATAGTTCTTCCCAAACTTTTACCGGACACCCTGATCATCAGCGCAATGGGTTACTTATCAGACTCCATTGTGGTGACAAAAAATGATCGCTTCGTCGCGTTCACTATTTTACTCATTCCGGTTTCGACAAAAACAGAAATTGTCTATCAACTCCGGAAAAATTCCCATCAGATCTCCAAAATGGAAACATTGCACGTGGAAGAAATTGGATCAGGAGAATTGCGAAAAGCAGCTTGCTGCAATTTATCAGAGTCTTTTGAAACAAATGCTTCCGTAGATGTAAACATTACCGACGCTGTTTCGGGCGCTAAGAAAATTCAACTAATGGGACTTGATGGCGTATATACTCAAATTCAGATGGAAAACATTCCATACTTGCGTGGACTCGAAAGCTCCTATGGGCTTCAATCCATTCCTGGAACCTGGATCGAATCCATTCAAATCACAAAAGGAACGGGAAACGTGGTGAATGGCTATGAGTCCATGGCGGGATTAGTGAATTTAGAAATAAAGAAACCAAATGAGATGGAGAAATTCTATTTTAACGCATACCAAAATCGTTTTGGCCGATCTGAAATGAATGTGAATGCGGGAACCAAAATCAATCAAAAATGGAGCACAGGAATCCTGGGGCACGCTTCATCAATGTTTGGGAACATCGATCATAATAAAGATGGATTCCGAGATATACCAATGGGTGATAATCTTGCTTTTATGAATCGTTGGGCTTATCAAGGTAAGAAAATGGAAGCGCAATTTGGTTTCAATGTATACCAAGATCGCAAAACAGGTGGACAGACAAGCTACTTTCGAGATAATCCAAACGGTTATGGAGTGGTGATGAATTCACGTCATGCAGATCTTTACGCCAAAACGGGGTTCTTCAGCAAAAAACCTTTGCGCTCATTTGGTGTCGTATACAACCTGAAATACCAATTAATAAACGGTGCATTTGGAATTCGCGATTTTCAGGGTGAAGAAAAACGCGCCTATATCAATGCGATTTACGACGATATAATTGCAACAAGTGATCATAAGGTTAAATTTGGTGCGAGTTTCGTTGGTCTACAAATCCGTCAGCAAGTACAAAATTTGGATCAACTTCGAACAGAAATCGTCCCGGGGATTTTCGGGGAATATACCTATACGGGTTCTCGATTAATCACAGTATTAGGAGCGCGTTACGATCAACACTTCACCTATGGCGGACAATTCTCACCTCGAATTCATGCGAAATATGCCTTAACCCAGCGAGCAGATCTGCGCGTTACGGCGGGAAAAGGTTGGCGTGTACCAAACTACATGATTGACAATATTTCACTTTTAGCAAATTCCAAAACCTGGATTGCTCCTTCGGAAATCAAATCAGAAATATCATGGAATGCTGGAATTTCTTTAGTGAAAGATTTTATCGTTCTCGAAAAAAATGGGAATATCAGCTTGGACTTCTATCATACACTTTTTCAAAATCAGTTGATTGTTGATCGTGATGTTGCATTGGATGCGATTGTCTTTCAAAATCTTGCAAACTCATCTTACTCAAATAGTTTTCAGGTAGAAATGTCGTATTCACCCATTAAGAACTTCGAACTTCGATTTGCCTACAAACATTTAGATGTGAAGGCATTGTACGATGGTGTAATGCGTCAACAGGTGATGATTCCGAAGAACCGTGGATTCGTTAATCTCGCCTACCGAACGCGAAATAAACGCTGGGAATTCGATGCTACATGTACGATTTACGGATCGGGACGTTTACCTGTCATTCTTCAAGCGTCGGGTCTAGAACAGCATGATGAACAAAGTTCAGTGTATCCTATGGTCAACTCACAAATTACGCATATTTACAAAAAATGGAATTTTTACCTTGGTGGAGAAAATTTAGCGAACTTTAGACAATTGAATCCGATTATTGATGCCCATAATCCTTTTGGAAGTTCTTTCGATGCAAATAGAGTTTGGGGTCCGATAATGGGTTGGAATGTTTATATGGGAGTTCGATATGCGATTAAACAAAAATAGTTGGGTTAATGTGCTAATGTGCTAATGGGTTAATGTGCTAATGGACCAATGTGTTAATTAACCAATGTGCTAATGTGCTAGTTACTTAATGTGCTATTGTGCCAATGGACTAATTTGCTAATGTGCTAATGGACTAATGTGCTAATGTGCTAGTTACTTAATGTGCTATTGTGCTAATGTGCTAATGTGCTAATGGACCAATGTGTTAATTAACCAATGTGCTAATTTGGAGGGGAGATAGTGAGAAATGAATACTTTTTAAATTTATATAGGATGAAAACAATAACCTTAAGTCTATTCTTTGTGCTATTTAGCACTATTAGTTTTGGGCAAAAATCAATGACGAGTCAGATTCAGACGAATGCGCAATGTGGTGATTGTAAGGAACGAATCGAAGGGAAATTAAACTATACAAAAGGAATCAAATTTGCAGAACTCGATGACCAGACGAAAATTGTTACTGTTAAATACGACCCGAGTAAAATTGAACTTCTGACGATCAAGCAAACAATAGCGAAAATTGGTTATGATGCCGACGACGTAAAAGCGGATAAAGAAGACGTGGAGAAATTACCGAAGTGTTGTCAGCCGAATGGACATGAATAATGTGCTAATGTGCTAATTAACCAATGTGCTAATTACCTAATGTGCTAATTACCTAATGTGCTAGTTGTTCAATGTGCTAGTTGTCTAATTTGCCAGATAGTCAATGTGCTGATTGTTTTATTACGTAGCTGAAGGCCATTAGCAAATTAGTCCATTGTCACATTAATCCATTAGCTCATTACTACATTATAACTATCTTTGTCGCAAATATACAAAAGACCATGAGTGATCCGATAAAACATGAGTGTGGAATAGCTCTTTTAAGGCTAAAAAAACCTTTGGAATATTATTTGGAAAAGTACGGGACAGCTCTGTACGGCATTAATAAAATGCACCTACTCATGGAAAAACAACACAATCGTGGACAAGATGGTGCTGGAATCGCGAACATTAAGTTCGATATGGAACCAGGTCAGCGGTACATTTCAAGAACTCGGTCAATTAAAAAGAATCCAACACAAGATATTTTTGATCAAATAAATGGGAAATTCCAACAAATTCAACAAGAAAACCCTGATCATTTAAAAGATGTTAATTACCTAAAACAAAATGCAGGTTTCACCGGAGAATTGTTTTTAGGACACCTTCGTTATGGAACTTTTGGAAGGAATTCAATTGAAAGTTGCCATCCATTTTTACGTCAAAACAACTGGATTACTCGCAACTTAGTTGTGGCTGGAAACTTCAATTTAACAAACGTCGACGAGTTGTTTCAAAACTTGGTCAACTTAGGTCAACATCCGAAAGAAAAAAGTGACACAGTAACGGTTTTAGAAAAAATAGGACATTTCCTTGATGTAGAGAATGAAGACTTATATGCTCATTACAAATCACTTGGCTATTCTAAAGATCAAATATATGCTCGCATCGCGAAAGAAGTTAATTTGGTTAAGATCTTGAAAAAAGCATCCGAAGTTTGGGATGGTGGATATGCCATGGCAGGGCTACTTGGTCATGGTGACGCATTTGTCTTACGAGATCCAAATGGCATTCGTCCGGCATTTTGGTATGAAGATGATGAAATTTGTGTTGTTGCATCTGAACGACCAGTGATTCAAACTGCCTTCAACTTAACCAGTGATCAAATCCATGAACTTCAACCGGGACACGCATTAATCGTGCGCAAAAACGGTGAAGTAAAAGAAGAGATGATTAACGCTCCTAGAGAGATTAAAAAATGTTCTTTTGAACGCATCTATTTCTCCCGCGGATCAGATACTGACATTTACAAAGAACGAAAAGCTTTAGGAAGACTAATCGTTGATCAAGTACTAAGGACGGTTAATCACGATTTCGACAATAGTGTATTTTCATTCATTCCAAATACAGCGGAAGTTTCCTTTTACGGATTGATCAAAGGATTGGAAGAGAATTTGAATCAACAAAAAATCAAGCAAATTCAATCGCTTGGAAAAGATGCGAGTACAGAACAGCTAGCAGAAATCATCAACCGACGTGCACGTATCGAAAAGATTGCAATTAAGGATGCCAAGTTGCGTACCTTCATCACACAAGATGACTCACGTGACGATCTTGTTGCGCATGTATATGACATCACTTATGGAAGTGTGCGTCCAGGAACAGATAACCTCATCGTAATTGATGACAGTATCGTACGTGGAACAACTTTAAAACAAAGTATCTTACGAATTCTTGATCGTTTGTCACCGAAGAAAATCGTTGTTGTTTCGTCTGCACCGCAGATTCGTTACCCGGATTGTTACGGAATCGACATGGCGAAAATGGGTGATTTCATCGCATTCGAAGCCGCTATTCAATTGTTACGTGACCGAAAAATGGAACGTGTAATAAAAGAAGTATACGAAAAATGCCTTGAACAAGTAAACCTTCCGAAGGAACAGGTTCGAAATTTCGTTAAAGAAATCTATGCGCCATTTAGCGACGAAGAAATCTCAGCTAAAATCGCTGAATTATTGACTCCTCCTACAATTAAAGCAGAGGTGGAAATCGTATTTCAAACAGTAGAAAACTTACATATCGCTTGTCCAAATCACCTTGGAGATTGGTACTTCACAGGAGATTATCCGACACCTGGTGGAAACAAAGTAGTGAATAAAGCATTTATCAATTGGGTGGAGAAAAGGAATGAGCGGGCATATTAATGTGCTAATGATCTAATGTGCTAATGATTTAAAGTGCTAATGTGCTAATGATTCAATGTGCTGATGATTTAATGTGCTTCCGCTGCGGCGGAGTTTTGATTTGTTTTTATGATTTTGGGAGCTTGGGAGAATAAAATTCAACTTCTTGCGTTAAATGATTCATGACTGATTCTAAGAACCCATTACTCACTAAATCATTTGACTTTGCGCTACTAATTGTGTCGTTTTGTCAAGAGTTACAATCACAAAGAAGTTACGTTATTGCGCATCAACTGTTGAAATCAGGTACTTCTGTTGGAGCAAATATTCGAGAAGCTCAGCATGCAGAGTCTAGAGCGGATTTCATTCACAAATTGAAAATTGCCTCAAAAGAATGCGAAGAAACAACCTATTGGCTCGAAATCTGTCAAGCAAGTTATCCCATGAATTGTGATGTACTCATTAACGAATCGCTACAAATCGGCAAACTACTCAGTCGCATCATCTCCACTGCAAAACGAAATAGATTCTAAACTAATTAGCATATTACTCCATTAGCACCTTAGCACATTACTCCATAATCCCTACTTTTACAAAAAATTAAATTTGTCACTGATCTACTCCTTTTTTATTCAATGCTATGGCTTGTTGATTCATGTAGCTTCACGGTTCAATCCGAAAGCGAAGGCCTGGATAGAAGGACGTCAGCTATGGCAAGAGAAACTTCGGAAACAAATCCCAAAGGAACGTAAGGTGTTGTGGTTTCATTGTGCTTCACTGGGCGAGTTCGACCAAGGATTGCCTCTGATGAAGTCTATGAAGGAAGCTGAACCTAGTTTGTTCTTGTTAGTCAGTTTCTTTTCTCCATCGGGAATGGAACATTACGAGAAACGCGAAAAAATCGTTGATGCTGCTTGCTACCTTCCGCTTGACACACTCCAGAATGCACGGACGTTTGTCAAAATAGTCCAACCACAAAAAGCGGTTTTCGTGAAATATGAATTCTGGCCAAATTTCCTTCGAGCCTTGGATGAAAAACACATCGAAACGGATGCTGTATCAGCAATTTTTCGTCCTTCGCAACTATACTTTCGTTGGTATGGAGGCTTTTTCCGAAGAGCATTAAAGCGCATTCATCATTTTTACGTGCAAAACGAAGAAAGTGCGGCACTTTTGAAATCTATTGGAATTCAGCAAATTACTATCTCAGGTGATATGCGCTACAAACGCGTTGTTCAAGCGAAGGAAATAGCGATGCAAACCTCAAATGAACTTCTAGCCTCATTTACCTCAGGTTCTACTACCCTGATCCTCGGAAGTTCTTGGCCAAAAGAAGAAGGAATTGTACGCGATGCTCTTTTACATTTAGGAGAAATAAAGTTAATCATTGCACCGCACGATGTGAGTGAACAGCATGTTGCATCCATTCAAGCAATGTTTCCTTCTGCATTACGCTATACAAAGTTAGAAATCGATCGTAAGGAAAAGCAACTTTTGAATGCTCAAATTCTGATCATCGATTGCATTGGACAATTAAGCGCTGCATACCGTTATGGAACAATTGCCTTTATCGGTGGAGGATTTACGGGTAGTCTGCATAATATTCTAGAACCAGCCGTTTACGGACTTCCACTCCTGTTTGGTCCAAAACACAGTAAATTCCCAGAATCAGATTTATTTCTTCAAAAAGGCTTCGCACTCGAGGTTAACAATCATACAGATTTCACCGAAGGGTTCAACTTTCTACTTTCTAAAGTTAATTCACTGCGTACAGAAATGGAATCGTTTGTTGAGAGTCAAATTGGTTAATGTGCTAATGGACTAATGTGCTAATGTGTTAGTTAGTTAGTTAGTTAATTTGCTAATGTGCTAGTTGCTTAATTTGCTAATGGACTAATTTGCTTGTTGATTGATGTTCTAGATACTTTCAGGCGCAGTGGAAATCCAATGGCACATTAGCACATCGAATCATTAGCACATTGAATCATTAGCACATTGAATCATTAGCACATTAGCACATTAATTATAATAATAATCCTTCGGCTGCTTCGAGTAAAATGGGATGTACCAACCAATGCGAATACCTGTCTGAAGATCGAGGCGCATAGCGGTGGACACAGGAATGTCCGGTTGGTCGTAATTGACGGTGCGACGATTATACGTCAGACCTTGCTGGCAGTAAATACCTGCGTAAAAATTTAATGGTCCCCCATTGTTGAGGAAGGAATAACCTACAAACTGATGGAAGTTGATTCCGGTAGTCATTCGGTCGTAGCCACGTTTGTATGTTAATTCGATTTGAGGAACTACCTGATCATTTGTTTCGATGCGTAAGTGATGTAATAAGTAGCCGGCACCTGCGTGTACAAGAATCCCTGAATTGGCATTTTTCTTTCCTGTTGGAAATAAGCGTCCGACACTGAAATTGGCATTAAATCCACGTGGAAAAACGAGTACTGTCGCCTTCGTTCCATTCACATCCGTGATGTTACCCTTGTCATCTAATAAATGGTCAAAGATTCCATTCATTTTAACATTATTCCCAAAAATGAAATTCGCATCAACGCCGAAATACCATTGGTTTTGAAGTTTGTATCCTGCCGAAAAGCCAAGGTTATTGAGATAACCATACCTTGCTAATAAATCTCCACCAGGTAGATTTCCTCCCCAATGAATTCCAACTAGAGGTGTGCTTATTGATTCATTCTTCACTTCTCCTTGGGCGTTTGCCAAAACACAAACGATCATCAACAAGAACAAAAGATATTGCTTAAATTTCATGAACAGTTATTTCTTTTTCAGAAAGATGCGTAAAAATGGGAAATAACGTTGTATGCGATTTCTCCATTTTCGTTTGTTTTTTGAAGGTTTATCAAAATACTCGTTTCCATTGGAACCATAACCATAGCCGTAGCCATAACCGTAACCGTAACCGTAGCCATAACCATAGCCAGATCCATAACCGTAGCCGTATCCATAACCTTTACCGGTAAGGTCAGTTGCGTTCACCAAAATGGCCATGTTCGGCATTTTCTTTTCATGGTAAAGGCTAGCAGGAATGCTCAACATTCGACGATCTAAGTGCTCTGCTCTTGCCACATATACAACGATATCAGAATACTTGTGTATATGCAAAGAATCCGCTACCAAGGCAACAGGAGCTGTATCTAGAATCACATAATCATACCTAGATTTGGCGATTTCGATTAATTCTGCTAAACGTGGTCTTAATAGTAATTCTGATGGATTCGGAGGAATGTCCCCTGAAATGATATAATCTAAGTTCGGATTTCCTTGATCATGGATAACCACATCATCAAAAGTTAAGTCTTCTTTTACAATGTAATTCGTTACCCCAATGGTTTTAACAACATCGACATATCGTGCAATTTTTGGAGCGCGTAAATCCAATCCAATCAACAGGACTTTTTTATCGCTATGTGAAAGTGTATGTCCAATATTGATGGAAATAAATGTTTTACCTTCACCCGCAATGGAAGAAGTGACCATGATAACCTTAGATCCCTTTTTATCATTATCCAATAAAAAAGTCAAATTTGTTCGAATCATCCGAAATGCTTCGGCAATGTGCGTTCTTGCATTCTTTGTAGCAACAATTGTTCTATCTGAATCATCTCCTTTTGGAATTTCTCCGATAGCAGGAATCTTAAATTTAATTAAGTCGTGAAGTCCATGGACTTTACTATCCAACAAATACCTCAAATAGATGATTCCAAACGGAACTAATAAACCAATTACCGTAGCAAAAATGTAATATTTTTTGCGGTTTGGTTCAGTTGGTAATCCGTTACTACTTGCCTCATAAATTATCTTGGTATTTCCAATCGAGGAAGCTGTTTTAATTTCGTTTTCTTCCCGTTTCTGTAGAAGGAAAATATACAGTGTTTCTTTGATTTTTTGCTGACGTTCTATGTCTCTAAATTCTCTTTCATAACCAGGAACTGAAGCAATTTTATCCTTATAGCGTTGATCTACTACGTTTAATGAATTTAAGGTAATTTTTAACCTTGACTTATTTGATTTCAATCCTTCCTCAATAGAATGTCGCAAGCCAATTAATTGATCATCAATCTTTTGAACTATTGGATTCTTAGTGCTTGAATTCTTCATTAAACGTTGACGATCCAACAAAAGCTTGTTACACTGTGTGGTCATTGCCACGATGGAACCATCCTCAAAACCTAGATTTGAAGGCAATAATTCAGTATAATCTTGGTGTTTCTGCAGGTATTCTTGCAGATAATCATTCAAGCTCAATTGTACAGATGTCTGAATAATTTTTTCTTCAGTCGCACTTTCTTTCGCGACAAATTCACCGCCTTGGGTGGTCACATCAACGATATTATGTTTCGTTTTGAAAGCCTCAACATCCTTCTCTACCTCTGACAACTCTTCAGAAATGTAGGACATTCTATCATTGATAAACGCACTTGTCTTGCGCGTCATTTCATTTTTATCATAGATGCTTTGAGTTTGATGCTCCGTAATTAGCGCAGTGATGATTTCGTTGTTTTTGTCGATTACTGGTCCGTTATAAGAAATGGAGATCAAATCCGAAAATTTATCAACACGTTCAAGCGTTATATCCGACGCCAATTTTAATGCTACATCTTTAATTGGTTCAAGAAATACGATGTATTGATTTCCAACAGTAGAGCCAATAAAATTTGCGTTTTTCACAAAGGAAATTTGACCAATTTTAGTCGAAACAGGCGTGTTAAAGGAATGTGAGCCTAAATAAGTGTTCTCATCGATGTGAAGTTCAAATCGAGTGGGAGAAATTACTTTTAATTGAAAACTAGCACTTTTATCGTAAAGCAAACTATCATTTCGAACAGATTCTAGCGTAAAAGGTGTGTTTTTGTATAACTCAGATTTTTTAATTCCAGCATTTTGGCCCACCATTAAATACCTGCAGTTTAGTTTTAGGTTTCTAGCAACACTATTCAGTATCGTAGGTGTTTTAAATAACGCTATTTCATTCTCTAACTTCGTGCTTTTTTCTGTTAAACCAAGGTCTTGAAAAGCAGAAAGCCCTTTTAAAACATCGTCTTCTTGATTTTGAATTAATATCGTTGCCTGTGAGTTATATATGGGTGTAGAATAACGCAAAAAGGTATACGCAACAAAACAAGAAACAAACACGCCAACAGCGAACCACAACCAAAAATGAAGGTAACGATCAATGAGTTCACGTATGTTTATCGTTGGTTCAGGTGCATCTACTTGAGACTGCTGTACGTTGAAATCCTCTTGCATTATTTTGTAAGGGTGATAAGTGTGAACATTGAAAGGAAAATAGAAACAAACGTAGTTCCTAATTGCGTGTAGGTCTGAAAATTAGTGCCTTGGAAATTCGCGGAGAAATTTGGCTCTACGTAAATCACATCGTTTTGACAAATGTAAAATGCCGGCGAGTTATAGATGCTTTTATTTGTTAAATCGAGACGATATTCGATGCGTTGACCATTCTGTTCACGAATGAGTAAAACATTATTTCGAAGTCCTGTTATTTGTAGATCGCCAGCTTTGCCAATTGCTTCTAGGATTGTCATTCGTTCAGTGGAAACCATGTGAATACCTGGAGACTTGACTTGACCAAGTACCGTATACTTAAAGTTTTTAATCTCAATATTAACAACTGGATTATCAACATATTGTGAAAGTTGCTCCTGTAAATACTTTACAGCGTCCAAACGTGTTTTTCCTGCCAATTGCACGAATCCTAAAACGGGGAAATTAATATTCCCATTAATGTCAATCAAATAGGTAATTCCTGTTAGCAATTGTAAATTTTGACCATTGTTATTTGAACTACTTGTAGAATAAAATTGAAAAGGCGCCAATGCCTCTTGATCTGCACCTCCAACAAGAATACTTAATTGATCGTCAACGCGTAAAATGGGTGAATAGGTATTTTTCACTTGTTGAATCGTATCCGTATTTGGATTGTGTAAGTAAACCAATCGTTCACGAACCTTACAAGATGTAAAGCCAACTAGTATAAAAAGAATACCTGCAAATAACTTTGCTAGTATAGTGATGTGTTTCATGATCGTAATTGAACTTGTAAAGTTAAGAAATACTTGGTGAATGAACTAATCGATATAATTGTCAAGTTGGCTCATTCAAATAAGCAATTAAACAACGTGGTTGGGTAATTTCATTCGAAGTTTATGCAAGGTGATCGCTAAAATGGCACTAATGACAAGTAATACAAAAATCGATATTTTGTGATTAAAGTAATCCGTGATAAAGCCCATTATTAAAAGAATAAGCGCATTTAAAGAAACGATAACTAAAGATGTTTTTCGATGAGAAAATTTGAAATAATCCAAAATTATGTGATGAATGTGCGTGCGATCCGGTGTGAATGGACTTCGGCCATTTTGAATGCGAATAATGAACACGCGAATCGAATCGAATACGGGCATATATAAAGCTGCGATAATCAATAAAGGTAAATTTGATATGTAGCGCATATTGATTTCTTTATGATAATCTTTTGATAAAATATTGATCACAATTGCAGCAATCAGAAAACCAATAAACAAACTTCCTGTATCTCCGAGGAAAATTCTTTTATCCTTAGAGACGTTATACCTTAAAAACGCAACAAAGGCTCCAACCATAGAAAGACACACCGCCATCATCATGTAATCATCAAGTGAGAAATATGTCATCGCAAAGAAGGTGAAGAATAATGCGCCCAGAGAAGATGCAAGTCCATCGATCCCATCAATCAGGTTGTATGCATTGATGTAAAATACGACCACTAAAAAGGATAATGGTATGCAAATCCAATGTGCAATCTCGTGTATGCCTAAAAATCCATGAAGATTTGTTATTTGAAAATCAGGAGATACAAACAACATGGTTGTTGCAATGACTTGCATCATTATTTTATTCCATGGACTAATTCCGGTCATATCGTCTTTCAATCCAGTGAAAAATATCACTAAACATGAAGGTATTAAGAACACAGCTCTTGATGTAATGAAGAACTGCTCTGATATGCTTAAAGTGATAATTAAAATGATAAAAAAGGTAACTCCTCCGAAACTTGGCACATGGTGAGAATGAGAACTACGGCCAGATAATTTCTCGAAAAGCCTCTTCAATTTGACCACCTGAATGATGACTGGAGTAACAAAGTACATGACCATGAAACTAGACACAAAAAAGAAAGCCATTAAAAAGATTAAGAAAATATTCATGGTTTACAAGACGCTAATTTGCCACAAAAGTAGCTTCCAATTATCATTTAAAGTGAATTTATTGCTAAAAATATTTAGAATAGTAAGAGATGTTGTGTTTAACACTATGAAATTCTTATTCAGAATCAAGATCCAATTCAATGTCATCATTCCAATGTATGATTTTCATTCGTTTATCCACGCTATGTTTGGTTTCAACCAAAATCTCTTCAATGGGTTTTCTGGTCACAAGTGCGATTTTTATTCTCACATTTTTCACAAAAGTCTCTCTTCTTTTTTTCAACGTTTCATATGACAACCCAACTTCATTAAAATATTCATTTAATGCGGACAACTCCATTTCACCATGTTTATAAATCATGCACATGATTTCCCATTCGCTTTTTGTAAAGTCACTTTTAATTAATTTCTTTTGAGCCCTATGCAGGAACTTCAATTTTTGTATGCGACGTATGTAAAACAATAATGAAAACAAAAAGAAGTTCATAATTAAGGATATCCATAAATAATCCTCTTGAGGAAATTGGTTGAAAATGGAAGATTTCTGGAAGATTTGATATTCACCAATCTTCATTTCCTTTAAATCTTGAAAATTTTGAACTCTAACTTCCAAATCTCTATTATTAGAATTAGAAAGAACATACATTAAATACTTGTTTTTTTTCGATGATACGATTTTACACATATTCAATGCCAAAGGATTTTCATAAGAAGACCATTTATTTTCACCTAAATTCAATTCTATCAATTTATTTGACATTCGAAAAACTCCATTAGGTAGGTTAATATTTAGGTTCACTTGATTTAAATCTTGTGACAAACGCTTATTCAATTCTCCTAGTTTTTGCCACTTTTTACTCGTTAAATCATACATCCAAGTATCTTGTAAATACCCATCATTTAAATGATCTCTATTCATTCCTCCCAGAATGTAAAATTTATTTTTTTCCACATAAAACAATGGTGCGGATCTTGCCGATGGCAGCTCCTTACTTTTGGTATTCACCTCAAACCATTCTTGTGCAGTCGGCACATAGCGAGTAAAAACATTTTTAACTTGAAAAAAACCATATCCTCCAAACATAAATACACTTCCTCTCCACGCAAACATCGGTGCGCCGTATTGATTTCTATGTGGAAAACTGCGGTCAATTCGCTTGAGTGTATCATGGGATAATTCATAAACGGTCCCGCAGCTTTCGTGTGCGAAATAATACTTGTTTTTGCTCATTGCCAAAACCCGTGTTGTGTTCATCATTTCCAGAAAAGGCACATCGCCTAGATAAACATAGGAATGCTTGATCCAGTGTTTGCTTCCAGGTTTTTGGGTCCAATAATGCGATGAGTCATCTAATACAAAAAATTGATTTTCATGCTCATTATATACCAATTGTGCCCGTTCACTTACCTTAAACTGGCCAAAAGCGAGTTGGCTTAGTACTAAGACTAAACATAAAATGAGCATTTTTTGCATTCTTTTTAGTCGATTTAATCTTTTTTGATTAATCATTTTAATTCCATTTTTCATTCTTAAAAATTAGGCCTATTTATTCATGAAACAAACGTCAAATTGAGATCGCTTCCAATAATATTTAGTTCATGAATTTATTCAGTAAAAATATTGTGGATGCATCGTGCTCCGCGACTTCTTTGTTTTCAATCTCTTCAAGAATACTCGTTGCCAATTGTTTGCCTAGTTCTACACCCCATTGATCGTAACTGAATATATTCCAAATCACCCCTTGAACAAATAATTTATGTTCGTAAAGTGCCACTAGTGCACCCAAACTTTCGGGTGTTAATTTTTCGATTAACAGCGTATTGGTTGGTTTGTTTCCGGTAAATACCTTGAAAGGAAGTAAAAAAGCTGCTTTTTCTTCTGAAATCTGAAGCGCATCTAATTCACTTTTCACTTGTTCAGGTGATTTACCCATCAACAATGCCTCCGTCTGTGCGAAGAAATTAGACATTAGTTTATCGTGTTGATTTTTATTTTCATACAAGGACTGCTTAAACCCTATGAAATCCGTTGGAATCAATTTGGTTCCCTGGTGAATCAACTGAAAAAAAGCATGTTGTGAATTCGTGCCAGGCTCTCCCCAAATAATGGTACCTGTTTGATAATTGACCGGTTTCCCATCTCTGGCTACTTGTTTTCCATTGCTTTCCATGATGCCTTGTTGAAGGTAAGGCGCCAATTTTTGCAAGTATTGGGAATAGGGAATAAGTGCCTCACTTTCTGCACCAAAAAAATTGTTGTACCAAATGCTCAATAAGGCTAAAACCACCGGGATGTTCTTATTCAACGATTCATGTTTGAAATGTTGATCCATTTTGGATGCTCCCTGTAAAATGGACTCAAAATTTGGATAACCCACCGCTAAGCTAATTGAAAGTCCGACTGAACTCCACAGTGAAAAACGTCCACCTACCCAGTCCCACATGGTGAAGATGTTTTCGGGAGAAATTCCAAATTCTTGAACCTTGTTTAAATTCGTCGATACTGCCACAAAATGTTTCGCGACATCACCCTTTGAAGCTGTTTGTAAAAACCATGTGCGAATCGTCTCCGAATTCGTTAATGTCTCTTGAGTGGTAAAGGTTTTTGAAACAATCACAAAGAGTGTCGTCTCTGGATTTAACTTTTTAATGACTTCTTGAACGTGATCGCCATCAACGTTGGATACAAAATGTACATTCAAGTGATTCTTGTAAAACTGCAATGCTTCCACCATCATGGCTGGGCCTAAATCAGAACCACCAATCCCGATGTTCACGACATCTGTAATCGGCTTGTCTGTATACCCCTTGTGTTGACCAGAAATGATGCTTTCTGAAAAGGCTTTCATTCTTGCTTTAACTTCTTTTATTTCTGGGATGATATTTTCACCATCAACTAGAATTGCTTCCTGATCAATTGAACGCAAGGCTGTGTGCAATACCGCTCTATTTTCTGTTTGATTAATTACGTCACCTGCGAAATATTTTTCAATCGCATCGGCTAAATCCACTTCCTTTGCCAAAGAAAGCAGCAAACTCATGGTTTCGTCTGTTACTCTATTTTTGGAATAATCCACCAAGAAATCGTTCCATTCGATGTGCATTTTTTCCGTACGTAATGGATCTACAGCAAACAAATCATGCATCTGTACACTTTCCATTTGTTCAAAGTGCGCTTGCAACTTTTGCCAAGCGGCTGTTTGGGTGGGATTAATTGTCTTTAAAGCCATTATAGTCAAATTGGTGTTGCACAATCAAGGTGCATATTTTTTTTAGGATTCGTTTTAATGATTTTTAATCAAGCTTTCATCGAAGGGAAGCTATTGAAGTTTAAATGAACTGTTTTAGTTTACTGCCAATCTTACGTACAACAATCCACAAGGGGAAAGTCATCTTATTTTTGCTCAATGCACGAATATCTTCCTTCGATTTTTTGTACAGATTTTGCCATTTTGAACTGGCTCCTCCTATTCTCATATGAGTAATGACTATGGGTATATAGGTGAATTTAAAATCCTTATTCAAAAAACAGCGCAGTAAAAAATCGTAATCTGCTGCGATTTTAAAAGAGGTGTCGAACAATCCCATTTGGGAATAAACTTCTTTCGTGAAAAAGCATGTGGGATGCGGAGGCATCCATCCTTTCCCAAGTAAATTTGGTTTAAAGTCCTCGCTTTTCCAGTGGCGAATAATACGTCCACTTTCTGAAGAGACATACTTTAAATCTCCATAAATTCCATCAGCATTTGTCGAAACCAAGGTAGCGTGAATTTGCGCTAATATTTCTTTCGTTGCAAAAAAATCATCTGCATGAAGGAATCCAATAAAAGTTCCATTTGCGCGTCCCAAACCTTTGTTTAGTGCATCGTAAATTCCTTTGTCTTTCTCTGATTTCCATTGAATCCGTTTATCTTCAATTGTGCTCAACCATTCTTTCGTTCCATCCGTTGATGCGCCATCGACAACCACCCACTCCCAATCCATAAAACCTTGACTACAGAGCGATTCCCATGCCAGTTTTAAGGTTGGAAAAGAATTATATGTAGCGGTTATGATGGAAATAGAACTCATATTCCGGTGATTAAATTTACTGGTCCCGAAGAGCGTTCTCTAGACTCGACAAGGATATTCTCCATCACTAACATGTCCATGTTCGTGCGAAGAAAACAATGAATTGCTTCGACGGGCGCATTCACAATTGGTTCATTCTCATTAAACGAAGTGTTCAATAATATGGGGACACCTGTTTCTTTGAAAAATGCACTGATGAGTTCATGGTAGCGCTTTGAGTAGACTTTGTCCACTGTTTGTAATCTTCCGGAACCATCGGCATGTGTGACGGCAGGGATTTCTGCTCTTTTGTCCATTTTAATGGGAAAAACCTTCTCCATAAACGGAACTGGTTCATCAAGCTCAAACCAATTTTTAACCTCTTCTTTTAGTATGCTCGGTGCGAAAGGACGAAAACTTTCCCTACGCTTGATTTTCAAATTCAAAATTTCTTTGGCATCTTCACGTCGTGGATCTGCAATAATTGAGCGTCCACCCAATGCTCTTGGACCAAATTCTGCTCGTCCATTGAACCATCCCACTACTCCCCCATTTGTTAAGCACTTCACAATTTCTGGATAAAGTTCGGCGTCTTCCAATTCCCGATAGGATAAATTCAAACGATTGCATTCTGACTTTATGAATTCATTACTGAATTTACTTCCGGTATTTGCATTAAAAACACTTTCACTTCTTTTTTGATTAGCAACCATATGCTCTACCCAATAGGCACTTCCCATGGAAATTCCAGCGTCATGTCCTGCACTTGGAATATATACTTCTTTGAAAGGTGTATTTCGCGTGATTTTTCCGTTTGCCACGCTGTTTTGAGCAACTCCACCGGCAATACACACCTTCGTTAACCCGGTGATTTTGTGTAAGTATGTCAAGACATGGAAAATGACTTCTTCCGTGAAACGTTGCACTGAAGCAGCCAAATCTTTGTGATACTGCGTTAATTCTTCCTCCTTCGCACGTGCTTTTCCGAATCGAGCCTCCATTTTCTCGTTGAATAAGGAATGAACTAGTGGCATAAAATCCTCCGAATAATAGACATATCCTTTATGTGGTGACTGGAAATAGTTTAAGTTCAATCGAAACAATCCATCTGGAATAAGCTGAACCACATCACGGAGTAAATCTACGTATTTAGGTTCTCCGTATGGTGCGAGCCCCATTACTTTGTATTCGTCTCCGTAATATGGGAAACCAAGCAATTGCGTCATGGCCGTATAGAAAACACCTATCGAATGTGGAAAGTCAATATCTTCCAAGACTTCAATGTTCGTGCCTTTTCCTCTCGCCAACATGGTCGTTGTAAAGTCACCGGCGCCGTCGATTGATAAAATCGCTGCATCTTCATAAGGTGAAGGATAAAATGCCGATGCCAAATGACTTCTGTGGTGTTCAACATGCTGTATTTTGGATTCTAGTTCAGAAAGAGAGATGGATGAATCAACTTTCTGTAATTCAGCCGCAATGCTTGTTACTTTTTTAGCATTGGACATCCGATTCACAGCATACTTCATCGCATGAAATGGTGATTGAAGTAGAAATGCCACTTTTTTCTTGAATTTTGCTTTTGGATCGCGTCCAATACAAATGAAGTCCACTTCTTTCAGAGAAATATTCGCTTCTTTCAAACAAAAGTCTATCGCTTGAACTGGAAATCCAGCCCAATGTTTCGTCCGTGTAAAACGTTCTTCTTCAGTAGCGGCAATGAGTTGACCGTTTACTAATATTGCTGCTGAAGCATCCGCATGGTAGGCGTTTATTCCTAGTATGATCATGATAATGGGCTAATTGTTAATGTGCTAATGGTTTAATTTGCCAATTTGCTAATTGTTAATGTGCTAATGGTTTAATTTGCTAATGTGCTAATTAGTTACTGCGCTAATGATGCTATTTGATAATTTGCTAATGGATTGTTTATTTGACCCGAAGATCTCACACTCACCCGAAGCTAGGAACTATAATACATTGATAAACATATTGTTATATCCGTTAAGTAAATCCTTTTGCGTTTCAAACACTCTTTTTTGCGCAAAAACATGTGCTCCTTTACTCCAGTTTTGGTATTCTTCGTTGTTCATGGAGACAAGTGCTTGAATGACCTTTGAAAGTTCGTTGTGATCTACATCCCAACCTGCTTGAAAATTCGTTAAGGACTTCCAAGGAGTATGTTTTGAAATGATGACTGGACGAGCCTTTGCGAAACTTTCAACGATGGCATGTCCGTAGTTTTCGCCCTCACTCGGTAGCAATAAGGCATGTGCTGCTTCTAACTTTTCTGGAACTTCTTCGCTTGGACAAACACCGTTATAGCGAACGACAATATTTTTTGGCAACTGTTTAATAAGCTGCTCGCATTGATTCCAATAATCTGAATTATAACACGTTCCAAATAAATCGAATTCGACGTTTCCTTGTATATCCTTTAAGGCTTGAAGTCCATGCACGGTGCCTTTCTCTGGTGCGATGCGTCCGATGGAAACGAGTTTGACACTCCCCTGCTCTTTAGTAATTCCTTTAATGTCATTTGTTTCCTGTCGTGCGGCATTGGCTAAAACGGAAATCTTTGCGCGTTTGCTAATAACCGCCTCAATATCCTTTGCTTCTTCTTCCGATGTGGCATGAAAATGAACATGCGAATAAGCATTCATCCAACGCATAAAACTCAAAAAAAGTAACTTTTTAGTAGTTTTAACTGCCAATGCATGTGGACTCAACATTCCTCTTGCAGCAACAATTGTTTTTAAGCCCAAAGACTTACCGATTGTAACTGGCCATTGGGAAAACGCACGTGAATATATCCCATTGATATACAGTGAATCTGCCTTTAAGTCACGAAGTACTTGTGTCATTTTTCTTTTCGAGATTTGCTCGTCCGAAAAATAGTACACCCAAACATTTCCTCCTAGTTTGCACCATTGATTGGCGGTGATATCGGCATAGGGCTCAGTACTGCAATAATCCGTGTTTCTTGTCAGAATGTAGAAGTCAAATTCAGGCAACGCTGCCACTAAATTACTGACAGAACTCACTGGACCTCCGGAATTCGTCCCAGGCAAGTACCAGTCGATTGTGATGGCGATTTTTAAATGTGTCGTTGTATTGTTTTTATTATGCATGCGCTTGAAGAAGCGATTGATATAATTCTAAATACATTTCAGAAACAGTTGTTGCATCGAAACGTTTGACATTTTCAAATCCGTATTCAATGAGTTGTTTTCTTAACAATTCATCGGAAAGTATCTTTTGCAATGCACTATGCATGGCATTGATATTTAATGGGTCGACCAATAACGCACCTTTACCAGCAACATCGGGCATTGACGAAACATTACTTGTTATCACCACTCTACCCATTGCTTGTGCTTCAATGATGGGCATTCCAAATCCTTCAAGTGTCGAACAGAGCATTAAAATATCTGCTTGACGGTATTTATCTTGCAATGCTTCAAAGGAAATGCGTGAATCGATTTCATATGATTGTCCGGATAGAAGCTCTATTTCCTCTGCATCTAATTCCGCCACAATCGACAAATGAACAGTTAATCCTTTTGTGGCTTGCAACACGCGTTTCAAGTTTTTATTTGGAGCCGAACCAATGAGTAAAATGGTTGGGCATTGAGTATTGAATTCTTTTTCCTCACGTGTAAATCGTGGGTCAACTACTGTTGGAATGACATGGATATTTTTTTTCCAAGTTGGGAAAAACTGAAGAATGTCATTTTTTGTTGCTGCACTGACTGTAGTCACTGCATCAGCTTTTCTCATTGGTCCAATAAGCCAAAAAAAGGTAAAGATTGCGTGTTTCATTCCATGTGATTCATGTAAAAAGCCAACATCGTGAATGGTTAAGACTTTTCTCTTCTTACGTGGCACGCCCCAAATTAAAAAATGGGTATCCCCGCTTACATGGTAGACATCTGCGATTGGTGCTTTTCGTACGGCTAAAACACTCCACAATCGTTTCAAAATTCCTTTTGAAAAATAAGGTGCATTCCACTGATGAACCACCGCTTTTTTCGCCAATTTTTCGCCAATTGTACGAAAGTAGTTTTCTATGGAAAAATTACCATACGGACGAGGTTTTCTATGAAGAAAGGTGATTTTCAAAGAGCTATTTTACTAATGTAGATTATTCATACTTCACATTGATCCCATTTCTATCCATCCAATCTTCCAACGCGACGATTGACCACCAACGACTCCAAGAGATATCTCCTTTGCCCGAAAGAAACTGATTCCATTCTGGTAAAAGACTCGGACCATCCATTCGATCCGCAAAATTGACTATTCGGGTCTCGCAAAATCCACGTAGTTCGATTTTCATCCACTGTTCCCATGGAAGTGTGAAACCTTTCTTCTGTCGATCATAAACAGCTCTTGGAAGTTCCGCTTCAAAGGCAGAGATTAACAAATCCTTTGGACGAGAGCCTAATTTCATTTTGTCTGGAATCGCCAATGCGTAATCGACTAAATCAGCATCCATAAAGGGAGCACGAAGTTCGAGTCCAACAGCCATGCTATACTGATCACTGTCGCGGAGCAATACGGGTTGCATGTAATATTCCCACTCTTGCAGTGAATATAATGCTTGTGAGAACGGACCTTTTTCCTTCGGCGGGAAAAGTGTTGGTTTATTTAAATGAAAATATTCTTCGATGCTAGATTGGTCGAAAAGTATGCGTTGATAAGCATAGGCATTTCCTCCGTATTTGGCGACGGCAGCTGCAATTTCCAAACCTTTTCGTTTTTCGAATGAAAAGAGTGATTGAAACTTTGCGCCTAAGCCCATCCAACTGCGTTTTTTCCAATCGGACATTTTTCGAAAGTAAGGATAACCTAAAAACCATTCATCTCCCCCAATTCCGGATAAAGCCATTTTGAATCCTGCAGCTTGGGTATATTTTGATACTACATAGGTATTCAATCCATCACCACTAGGATGATCTGTAGCGGCAAGTCCTTCGGGTAATAGGTCCAGAAAATCATTCGGCTTCAAGTGAATTTCGTGGTGGTTCGTCTGATACCGTTTAGCCACTTCTAATGCTATGTGATGTTCACTAAAATCGGATTCATCAAAGGAAACGGTAAACGTGTTTAAGTCTGAACCTAAACGTTGTCCTGCAATTGCTGTAATAATACTTGAATCCACTCCTCCAGAAAGGAATGACGCAAAAGGAACATCGCTCACCAAACGCTTTTCTACGGCAGCTGTGACTTTATCTTTCACTTGTTTTAACACCTCTGATCTGGATGTCAGTTGTCCCGAATATGGATTCGCACGAACAAAATTTCCTTGTTCCAGTATTTTTCCTTCTTTCAAGAGGGAATAGCTACCCGGCTTAAATTCCTGAATACCTTCTACTAGACTTCCACCTGGTATGGTTTGCCAAAACAACCAATTACTAATTTGTTTCGTGCTAACTTGATTTAAACTTGGGAACATTTTCATGAGCACACGTACTTCACTGGCAAAACCGAAGCAACTATCCTTATGATGGTAATACAAGGGTTTTTTTCCAAAACGATCGCGTGCCAAAAGCAAGGTTTGTTCTTGTCGGTCATAAAATGCGAAGGCAAACATTCCTTCAAGATCCGACAAAGCTTGCTTTCCTTTTTGAATTAACAAAGCCATCAATACTTCCGTATCGCTGTTTGTTTTCCATGGATAACTCAAGCCACTTTTCAATTGATTGAAATTATAAATCTCACCATTGAATACGAGCACATAGCGACCGGAGAAATCAAGAAATGGTTGATTCGCTCGAATATCCGTATCGATAATACTCAAACGACTATGGTACAAGTCAATCCCCTGTTCACCCCAATGCGCTTGAGCGTCTGGTCCACGGTGAGACAACTGCGCCAAAATGCTTTCATTCGCGAAGTTTTTTTGTTGGGTTGAATTATATCCTGCTAGGCCGCACATGGGTTTTGATAAAGATTAAATTGAATAACCTTTGATGGAAACTATTTCTGCATTTTTGATTCTATCCGAAACAAAATCAAGGTCTTTAATGTAAATCTGATTACATCCAGAATTATATCCTTGTGACAATTTCTTTAAAAATGGTTCGTAACAAAAGGGAGTGAATCCTGCCTTTGTAAGTAATTTTTTAACAAGCTCCGTATCGGATTCGATAATTAATGCTTTCAAATTTGAATCTTCAAGTGTCCTCTCTCCGCCAACAATTACATTCTCATCAAATCCTTCCGCATCTATTTTTATGAATGTCGGTGTAGTTTCGTTTTCTTTACAATAACTGTCCAATGATACCACATCTACTTTTATTTTCCTCCCTTCATATGTTTCATTGACAATCTGATTCATCGTGTCTCGATCTGAAGTAAACCAGAGGCTATTTTCCTTATCTCCAATAGCTAAAATTTCGATTTTCCAAGTTTCATTATTTCCATTAATCGCTTTATTGTTTTTTAGCAGTTCAACTGTAGCCGGCAAGGGCTCAAATGAAATGGTTTTGGCTCCAACATGTGCATTGGCTAGAATTGAGTAGCTACCTACATTTGCACCAATGTCAAAAAAATGATCCTGCTCGCGTAGAAAATGTAATAAAAACATCATTTCTTCAAATTCATGAAGTCCACAATAAAGATTTCCAGTAAGACCTGTTCGGCCTTTTTTGACAATATATTTTGATCTTTCCGTGAATTTCACAACTAACTCGGACGGATTTATTAATCGCAATTTTATTTGCCAAGTAACAAAAATTAAAAGTGCTTTAACTTTGTGTTGAGCATTTAATGGGTGCTTAATAAGTGGTAAAATTATCTGTTTGATTATTTTCACAGTGAGGTATTTAAAGCTTTTTTTTTGGTGATGATTTTATTCATCGTAAGAAATATTTTCAATTCTAAGAAAGTTTGCTTTTCATGCGACAACTCTTCAGACATTGAGAAAATCACTTCATCAAATTCAAATGAGATAACTTACGCTGATTTTCGGCAGAATCCATGGAAAAGCGTTTCCTTGTTAAATAAACCAAGAAACCGAAAAGCAAGATTCCCTTAAAAAGGTGATTAATAGTTGTTTGCAACTCGCAATCAGGACGCACCGCATAATTCAATAGCGGCAGTAATAGTAAAACATAAAAGGGTGAAACTTTTGTCCAACGTTCAACAAGTTTGAAAGTAAGGGAAAAAATCAATCCCAATGCGAATGCGAAGATATAAACGCCCGTTGCTCCGTATGCTACATAACCATCAGCGAAAATACCAAGACCCATGGAGGTGTTTTCGTTGATTGTATGACCTGAAAATTCATTGAAAATCTCTTTATCACCTGACTGAATTTTATTAGGCGCCAAAAAACGAGGAAGGAGAGCTGCTTCAAGGTATTTGTTGACGTTTGTCATGCCTTGAAAGTTTTTATTTCGATCCATGTTATCGACGGTACTAGCGAAAATCCATGCCTGATTTCCGCGGTTAAGGGTCGTTAGTAAATTTTCTGATCCTATCAATTGATCTGATCCTGTTTTAGTTGACCCTACATCGTAAACAGTTTCTAACGATGCTTCCTTATCTCCAGTCCACACTTCGTCACGGTAACTCACCTTTATCGCCTGTACAAATAAAACAATGATAATAATAATCAATGCTCCAGTTAACTTAATCTGTAAACGTGGTTTATTTGTGTAAACATAAAACAATGCAAAAAAGACGATCCACATGATTGCATCGTGATACATCCCGATTAATAGCGCTTTCATCAATTCTATTATTAAAACTAGAAAAACCCAAAACCAGTTTCTTGCATTCATAGAAAAAAGTGCGAAGGCACCTACAAACCGTACAAGTGAAAGTAAATAAATGAAGAAACTCAGTTCCCCACTGACTATACTCGAAAATAAGTTAAAAAGAATGCCGAAAATTGTTACATTCTTTAAGAGCCTCTCATTTACCATTGAAGAAGCATTTACCTTAGTGAAATCACTGGTAAAAACCTTTGTTTTAAGTATCGACATGCCAATGATTAAAAAAATAAATCCAGGAATTGCTAATTCAAAATATTGATCTGTTACAATCTTCATTCCGTATTTTATTTCAGAAGGCGGTAAATTATATGTGATTGCAGGAGCTGTCAAATAGTTTAAGGCATAAAGAAAAAGTGCCCACTCACGAAAAACAAAACGTTTGTTTGAGTTTATGATGATTTCAATTAACAATATGATTGTAATGCCTACTGCAATTGATTGGTATGTATCTTGCATGAACAAGAAGCAAATAAAAAAAATGGATAACCAAAAGAAATATTTTCTCAAATTTGATCGATTAAAGTTGGGAACTGCCTGCCATTACTACCATTCATAAAATCCTTATTTAAAAAATCTCTCAACTTCGAGATTTCATATTTTTGGATTTCTCTTAATTGAGTCAGCAAAATATCTGTGGAGTTTAATTTGCTTAAACTTATTAAACAATTGTCAGATAATACCTTATTACCGCAATATATGTACTCAAACACTTTGTTTGGCACATTGAAAACAAAATTTGGAATGTGACCATTGTAAAGGACTAAACCTATATCATGTTTTATTAATTCCTTAGGTAATATACTGTAATCTAATGCAGCATTTAAAGAAATATTTACAGATTGAAATCGCACAATTAGTTGTCTAGCACTCAAGCTAACATCTTGACTAAATAGCGTTAATTCCAATTCATTGGGATGTTGACTGACATATCGAAGCACTTCTTCTAAATACATGGTTTCGGAATCTAATACACCCACATATACCAATTTAATTTTGCCGCCATTCCATGGTTTTTTATGTTGGCCATATTCCGTCCACCAACTCTTTGGAGGCATGTTGGGAAAAACCAATACATTTTGTTTTTTCAATTTGAAATTGTCCTTTAAAAACAATTCCCTCCTATCCTCATTAGTTTGACTACATGTACATTTCTGAAGTAACATGTCTTCACATTTAAATAGAAACTTCATGTATTTCGAAGCTCTATTTTTTTCCGGAATACTCAAGTATTCGTGAAAATGAATATGAATTTTTTTTTTAGGAAAAATTCTAGCAAATACATAAGCAGGTAAAACAGATAATGTTTCATAAACAATTACAACATCTGGTCTTTTTATCAGTAGTACCAAAGTTCCAATAAAATTGTATGTAAGGTAGGAAGCGTATCGTAACATTGAATTCTTTGAAGTTGAACCTAAACGAAGGATTTTCACACCAGAGAATGATTGATTATGATAAGGGGAATTGTTTACACTTGTAATGACTGAGATTTTGAATTCTGGTTTTTGTATTAACAAATCTGAAATCAAATTCAGCGCAGGTGGATACTTTTCCAGAACATTAAAGTGCAGCATGGTTAGATTCCTTCCCATTATTTAATAAATTCTTTTGTCAAATTTGAGTAACTAAAGTTTTTTAATACTTTTTCTCTTGCATTTATTCTTATAATTTGAACTTCTTCTTCTTCTAATTCAAACATGTTTTTTACTTGTGTAATAAGTTGGTTCGAATTATCATAAAAAAATGCCTCTTTTCCTTCTTCAAAAAATTTCCTGTGATCTCTAGTTAAAGGAGCAAGCATCAAACCGCCACAACCGGGAATTTCAATACTGCGCATGTTATGACTATCCAAGTTATGCATCCTCATAATGTTTAATTGAACACGGTATTTTCGAAGTGTTAAATAATATTCATTTTTGTAAGCTGGTCCATGAATGGATAAATTCGGATGTTCTAAGAATTTGTTCCAACCATTTCCATAGACATGCAACAGCAATCCATTATCTAGAATGACTTTTAATATTTCAGTGCGATATGAATCTGGATTTCCAACAAAACAAACTGCTTTTATGTCTTGAACCGAATGTAAATCATCGTTAATAATAGCTTCTTGATCAAAACCAAATGGAATCAAGGAGCATTTCATCCCTAGTTCTTTCTCGATTTTTTCCTTCACTTTATGATCATATGTGAAATGCTCATCATAAAGATGCATTCCGTTTGTCACATTTTTATTTCCACTTCCCTTACCTGAAAAAATAAATGGATTGTCCGGATTAAAGTTGATGATTCTTTTTGTGTATCTCTTAAGTTCTATAAGAGTTTTAGGCTGAATTTCCATTCCCTTAAATACCCATATTAAATCAAAAGTTAATCCTTTAACCTCTGTTAAAACTCTTTGTTGAATTTTGCTTTCGATAGATGAAAGACCGATACGACTTAATATTTTATTTAGACTGCTTTTGTAATAAAAATCGTAAAACCAATTTTGAATAGGTAAATGTACCACCTCGTGTCCCAAATTGCATAATTCTCTTTTATAAATTCGCTCTATTGACCAATTATAATCAGAACCTAAAAGAAGTATTTTCATTTGTTATTCAGATTCTTAATCATATTTTGACACGTCAAATTATGTGAAAAATGGATGATTTTTTCTTTCGAATGTTTACTCATCAATAACCTTAATTTTGGGTCAGAAACTAACGAGCTGAGTTGGTTAGAAAGTGTAGTAATATCTCCTTCAGAAAAAATAAAACCGTTTTTTCCCTCTTCGATTAAATCGAAAGAGGAACCACATGTAGACGAAACTAAAACGGGCAATTCGAAGTTCATCGCCTCATTTACCGATAAACCCCAAGTTTCTCCTATTCCTGAACACATGACAAACACATCTGCCATTGAGTAAATTGAAGCAATTTCAGATTGATTAATAAAACCGGAAATAATGACATTTTCAATATTATTTTTCTGGATGTATTGTTCTAGATTAACTCGGAGTGGACCATCGCCCATATAAAATAATACGGCATTTTTTACATGAAGTTGTTCGAATGCTTTCAGCAAATCTATCGGACGTTTTTTATCTATTAGTTTTCCGGAGTATAAAATAACTATACGATCAACATCAATCCCCCATTTATTTCGAGCTTCTATGCCATCTGTTTTCTGTGATTGAAAGCTTTCATTATCCACCGAATAAGGTGCATAGATTAACTTTTCCTCTTTAATTCCGTGCATGGAATAATACAGTTTATTCTGCGAACCAATATACAGAAACTTATCAATGAAAAAATGAAAGATGATGTATTTAAAAAGAAAGAACTTAACACTGTGTTTTAATGATCTTGGTTTCATTAATTCTTGATTCCAAGGCATCTCTGCGCGCATCCAAACTTTTTTACCGTACAGTTTAGCTGCTAAAAAAACAAACCAGTCGCTCAGGTATGCCCAACCGTTAACGATTACAACTTCGTCATCGCTCTGTCTGAGCACATTAAATATGGACCAATTGATGGCATCTAAAAATCGTGTATTCATGCCTTTAGAACTAGAGGAGTTCTTTAAAAATACATGATCATAGCCGTCAAGCAAAGGAATATCCCAGGTAACCTTCTGACCAAAACCCTTGTCATCATTAACGGCAGATTGCCCACCGTAATAATAAACCTTAAGTTTTGTATGCGTCGAGATTTCCCTTAGTAAGGGACTTACGTATTGTATTGGATGGGAGAGGAAGAAGAGCAAAATTATATGACCTAACTGATTATTTTTACAAGATTCTGATCGTAAGAATTTTCTTGTGAGAACATCATACGGACTTCTTGAAGATGACTATTGTTTATTTGATTCAAAGTATTGTTTTCTTAATTACGGCATTATAAAAGTAATGAATTACCAACCTCTAAATAATTCATGTCAAACAAATTAGTAACCACTTAATAAAGAAGAAGAGATGATAAAATATTTAGCAGTTACAAAATCAAAAATTGCTTTTAAAATGTAAACGGAATTTTATTCATAAGTGATTCAAAATAATTTACCTAATGATATAAATGATTACGAATTCTACTTATATTTCCTCTATAATTTTTCTGAATTGCATAATGGATACGTTTAGATTGCTGTTCTTTTGAATTATAAAATTCAAAATTAATAACCACATTATCAAATAGACTTTCCAAATCATGAGTATTTGAAGAGTCTAGCATGGGAAATAAATCTAAATCAATATAATCTGAAACTGTATTAGCAATAATAACTTTACCTGTACTTAAATATTCTAAAATCTTATGCGAATTAGACCCATTATTTGGGTCATTTTTTATGTCATAACACATAAGAAACGCATCCAATTTAAATAGTTCATCTACTAACTTACTTGACTCAAGGACTCCATGTAATTTTACATTTGGTAGTTTTGACAACAAATTTATTTTAGAAATGCGCTCTTCATCACAGGTATCTTGAACATTATTTTCTTCTAAAAGATATGCTCCAAAAAAATGAAATTCAAGGTAAATATGTTTTGTTATTATTTTTGTTAAAACTTGAATATTTAAATATGATAGCATTAAGTTACCAACGTACCCTATTTTTTTAATTTCTGTATTATATTTCCTCTCGTTAATTCTTTTCAGGCCTCTATTATAATGATTATTTGAAAGACCATGGCCAATAGTCAATCTAGGCACATTTGATTTACTCTTATTCTCGAGCAAACAATCGTTAACTGAAACTAATAAATTTGTTTGTTGAGATAGTTTTATACTTTGTTGTGAGTTAGATTTATCTGCTGTAAAATACAGTTTTTTTTCTGCTCGCCATACAGATAATTCTGATGTCAAATTATCATCAAAACACCATACTTCATTTATGGGTAGATTAATCTTTTTCTTGATTGCTCGAAATTTTTGATTAATATAAAGTTGAAAAAGATATGGTAATTGAAATTTAACATAATTCCAAAAAAGACCATTTACCGAATAATTTATTAAAGATAAGTTTTTATGATTTGAACTTTGTATCGTAGTTTGTTTATTTCCAATCTGTGGGGGGCAAATGAAATAAACATTATCTTCTTTTGATAGCTCAATCGCATAGTGATGCTTGGACACATACATTTCACCCCATTTTTGGGGAGATATTACAACAACATTCCTCATTTATTCAATACTTTTCCTGGATTGCCAATAATTATTTGATTTGAATCCACATTTTTCAAAACAACTGCGCCCATTCCAATTAACGTATTGTCACCTACAAACAATTTGTTTTTTATTGAAACAGATGGTGAAATCCAACAATTTGCTCCTATCTCAACACTTCCCGCAATCATTGAATTGGCTATTATTAAACTATTTCGACCTATAACCACACCATGAGCGATATGGACAAGATTATCTATTTTAACATTATCTTTTATAATTGTACTTCCTAAAACTGCCCGATCAATACATGTATTATTTCCGATTTCAACGCCATTTCCAATTTTAACATTGCCAATATGGGCAAGCGCAATGTATTCCTCTTTTTCATTCTTTTCATATCCGAATCCAACACCTCCAATAGTGCAATTACTACCAATAACAGCCCCTTCACCGATAATAGTTCCATAATGAATAACTGTATTATGGCCAATAACACTTTTATCTCCAATTATGCAATTATTTTCAATTATTACGTTATGACCAACCTTAACATCTTTACCCATTTTGATAGAAGGATCTAATTTCCAATCACTATAGGCAACTGATTGATTATTTGAGTATTCTTTAAATATCTTCAAAACCTTAGCGAACTCTAATCTAGGATTTTCAACCATTATATAAGTGCAATAATCTTTTACTTCATTCACTCCTTTGGTTCCACAGATAATAACACCATAGTTCACTTTGTCAAGAATATTTAGATTCTTATCACTACACCATGAAATAGTACCACGTTGTTTATTGTTTTCATCTAATTGGATGATATCATGAATTTCAATATTTGAATCTCCAATAACTTGAATGACATTAAGACTTTTTAAAATATTATTTAATTGAATCATAACAAGTTAATTAATGAGTCTAATTAATTCAAATGCTTCAGCATACTCATGGCCACCTTGTACACCCCTTACCGTTGCCAATGATGTAATAAAATTTTCATTTGCGTAGGGCCGATGAGCTTGAGATTCATATTGAGCCATTGCCAATATTTTCTTATCTAGTTGCTCTTTAGATAATGTAAAAAAACAAGAAGAGTTGAACGAAAAATTATTCCATGGTAATTCATAACAATAAATAGTAGAAAATTTGAAAGCTCTAACTCCTTCATTAGCAATTGTAAAGTGATCCTGATGTATATCCGTGAGCGTAGGCATAAATACTATGTCTGGTGATATTGCGTTTTTTATTTTTAAAATATCATCCAAAATTTCTTGTCTTCGATAATTGAAAGTACGAACCTCATAGTCTAATAAAATTAGATTCTCTGGTTTAATTCCTAATACAGCAGTAGCTTTTTTTACTTCGTGTGTTAAAATATCCTCAGGGAAATGAGATAACACAGATTGTATACATGCAGAAAAAGCTACATAATAAACATCATGACCTTCTTCAATAAACCTTGAGATTGTCCCACCACAACCCAATTCACCATCATCAGTATGCGGTGCTAGAATTAGTACTTTTTTTATTTTTGACATAGGTTGTTGATTATTGGACGTATTTTAAAAACAAGAATCACTGTTTGTTTAGATAAACTATTTAAATAAAAAATAATATAACCTCAACTCATCGGTAATTCTCAAACTAGAACTGAATTCCTGATGAGATACTTCAGTCGCATTAAGATACACTTCAAATGAGTCATTTGAAAAATTGAGCTTCTTAAGTACAAAATCCAAATCTTTTTTAAAAAGTAAACTAGGATAGATTTCAGAATTCAATTCCTTAAGTGCTTCCGCTTTATTTAACTGACCTGAGAAGATTAAATTAGATAAATGTGCTTTTCTTTTGTCAACTTTAAATTTGGTTGGTAAAATATATCCTTGATAAAACCGCGTGAACACAGATTCATAATGCTTGCCTCCGTAATCTACCCAATCAAGTTCTTTTTCAATTATAAGCTTTACCTCTTTCTTGTTGTAGAACAAAAGATTAAGGGGTTTTTGAACCTCAAACTTAGTTGTTCGCGCATAGATTCTGCGAAGAATAGGATGGATTAATGGATACTTTTTAAGTTTGAGTGTGCCAAATGCTTTTTGTATAGACATTAGGTTGCTCGTATTTTTATAAGTCCATGCTTTTGGTAAAGTGTATTCTGTTACAATATTATCTCCACTTAATACATGTTTGATTTTTTTCTCTGCTGCAATTCTATTCACAACATTAGAAATGGCAATATCCGTAACCGCCTCAATATCTATTACATTAGCCTTGAAATAAGCCAACTGAATATCTCTGAATTCTTCCCAATCAATGACATATGTATACAAATCAAAGCCGCATTTCTCGACAATATTTTGAATGTTCTTGACCGCTAACTCTGAGTTCCAGCCGTTATCAAAATGAACACATAGCACGCGTAAACCAGCTTGTTTGGCGAGGTAGGCAAGATAAGTAGAATCTACACCCCCGCTGACACCAAGGATGCAATCGTATTTTTTTCCTTTACCGTCTGCTAAGATTTGTGCAATGATTTCAGCGTACTTCCTCTCTCCTGCTTCGCCTTTCAAAACGTGTTGCTTCTCAGCCTCCAAATATTCATAGTAATAATTACAAATTCCATTTTCGTCGAAGGTGATGTCAGGATCGGCTATGTTGTCCATCACAGACAAACTACATTGGCGGTAATTAGGATCGTTTTTATCGCGTACCATCATAAGTAAAAATAATTGCTTGGATAAGAAATAAGGACCGCATTGTGTGGACGTTTGTACACAAACATGCTGCCTGCTGCCATGGCGGAAGCGCCGGCTTTTTTTGCAGCATCCAAATCATCTGTACTGCCTGCTCCACCAGATATCACAATAGGAATTTGTACTTCATTTACAATTTGCATTAGTAATTCGATGTCATAGCCTTGATAACTACCCTCATAGTCAATCGCATTCAAAATCAGCTCACCTGCGCCAAGTTGAGCCGCCATTTTTGCAAGTTCAAGAGGTGTGCAATTTGACTTTTGACTCCCATTCTTAAAGTATGCTTTGAGTCCACCAAAAAAACTTTTCTTATAGTCAATGCTGACCACAACTGATTGCGCACCATAAATCGCCGCAATTTCTGCTAGAATTTGCGGGTTTTGAAGAAGTGCCGTATTAATAATCACTTTTTCAACACCAATTTGAAACACTTTTTGTGCAACTTCTAAACTAGAAATTCCACCGCCATATCCTACTGGCATAAATGCTTCACTTACAATTTCTTCGATGAGTTGATAATTTGGAGATTTGTTTTCTTTGGTGCAATCGATATCCAATATAATTAACTCGTCAACTTGTTTTTCATTAAATATACGCACCGCGTTTATCGGATCTCCAACATATGTAGGATTTTTGAACTCCTTTGTTTTATATAACCCACCTTTATGGAGTAGCAAAACCGGAATAATCCGAGGTTGTAAAGCCATTATATTTTACAAAAATTTGCGAGTAGTTCCATGCCATATTTATGGCTTTTTTCTGGATGAAATTGTAAGCCAAATATATTGCTTTGCTGAAAACCTGATACAAATGTTTGTCCGTAATCAGTCATACAAAGTATATCCTCTTCACGAGTACATTCAACAAAATAAGAATGGACAAAATAGTAGCGTGGGTGTTCGGAAATTCCTTTTGTAATTTCAGAATTCTTACAAAACGAAACGGTATTCCATCCCATGTGCGGTATTTTCAATGTTTTATCCCTGAGCTGAAACTTTTTGGTTCGAGCATCAATATAACCTAAGCCATCTAAATTACCTTCTTCACTATGTTTAGTCAATAACTGCATTCCTAAGCAAATACCTAAAATTGGCGTTTTTTTTTCAAGAACCACCTTATTTAATATATCAACTAAACCTAATTTTTCTAGCTGTTCCATTCCATGTTGAAAATGACCAACACCGGGCAAAATGAGCCGGTCAGAGGAAGAAATCACTAAAGGATCTGAACTTATTATAGAGTCAAATCCTAAATATGCTAGCATATTCTTAATCGATTTTGGATTGCCGAGATTATAGTTGATAATAGTGGTCATATTTTTAAGTATTTCTTACGGTATGACTCAAATCTATTAGACTCTATATAACCATTATATTTTGGCTCCAATTCATATCGATTACATTTAGAGTGATCTAAATCTTTAATTTTATTTGCGGGTAAACCACCGATGATACAATAACCATCTGGGAAGGATTTTGTGACTACCGCGCCAGCGCCAACAATAGTAAAATCGCCTAATGTAACACCAGGCATAATCTTACAACCAGCTCCCAGCCAACAATACTTACCTATTTTAACCTTTGCCTCGATGTGCTTTCTTGAATCATAGACATCATGATTAGCACTAACAATAATCACGTTCGGAGCAATTTGAGTATAATCTCCGATTTCAATCCCACCAATTCCTTGGATATAACATCCACCCATAATACCAGGATATGCATCTATCCCAACTAGAATATTCTCTGGACAAACAATCCGACTTGTATAATGCACTGGCCAATAAGCACTTCTGTTACCTCCAATATTTAATACTTTTTGAATAAACCAAAAATCAAAATTTATTGAACATTGATAATGCCTAGTTTGATATATGAATTTAAAAAAAGACAAGTATTTAACTAAGAACATTTTCGCACTCCAAATAGGATTTAAGAGAATGAATTTCAATTTTTTCATTGAGTTACTTCCAATTTACCTTGTTGAAAATTAGGTGTCCATTTGGACGGTCATTCCAATTGGAACTTGTCAAAATACTTGTGATTTCAAATAAAGGGACATCTATTAAAAAATCATACGATAAGGATACACTATCTTGGGTAATGGCAATTTGACCGAAATAATTTCCGGAACTCAAATTATTATTTTCAATTGTGAATTGTATACTATTATTACCAGGGAAAATCGATTTCTGGAAATTTTGATCATTACTATTTAAAGTTGAAATAATTTCACCATTGGAATTAAAAATTATTATCAATACCTCAATACTTGATCTCGTAATTTGAGAAAACAACTCTAATCCAATAGTCACATCGTCACCACTTTGTAATTTAATTATTTCTGAGGAATTTCCATTAATCGACAATTGTCTAATTTCAATATTAAAATCGACATTTTTTCTTCGATATAATTTTAATTCATCCCTTTTTCGATCATGCCTAATTGCGTTTAATTGATAACGTTTTATCGCATCTACAGTAGATAATAAGTTATGATGATTTTTTCCTGATTCTAGAATCAATGACTTATTCGTTAATTGAAGAATACTGCCCATATTATGACTCACAAACAGCACGGTTCTTCCTTCTCCTTTACTCACTTCACCCATTTTGCCCAAGCACTTCTTTTGGAACTCGGCATCACCGACGGCTAATACTTCATCCACGATGAGGATTTCGCTTTCTAAATGTGCCGCCACCGCAAAAGCCAAACGAACATACATTCCAGATGAATAGCGTTTAACGGGGGTGTCAATGTAGCGCTCTACACCAGAAAAGTCAATGATTTCGTCGAGTTTTCGGTCAATTTCACGCTTACGCATGCCTAAAATGGCTCCGTTTAGGTAAATATTTTCGCGGCCTGTAAGTTCTGGATGGAATCCAGTTCCAACCTCTAATAAACTGGCTACTCGGCCTTTGATGTTTATCCTACCTGTTGTTGGCGTTGTAACACGGGATAAGATTTTAAGTAAAGTGCTTTTTCCTGCACCATTTCGTCCTATGATTCCTACCGCGTCACCTTGATTGATCTCAAAATTAATATCACGTAAGCTATAAACGATATCGCTTTCTCCACGGTTAGCGCGATCATTCGTTTCACCAATTTTAAGGAATGGATCTTCTTGTTTTAATATCTTAGTCTTGAACCAACGTTCCATATCACGGGAAATAGTTCCTGTGCCAATCTCTCCGAGACGGTAGATTTTAGAGAGATTTTCAACTTTGATCGCAGTTTGAGACATATATTTTGTTATTCGTTTTTCGTCGTTCGATTTTCGTGTGCGCTTTTTTCTTTTGTCGAGAGGCGAAGTAAGATCAGTTATAGACGTTTTATAGTTACTTTATAGACGAAATCAATTTATTTAACATCATCGTAATTCGATCAGATTTTGTAGAAATCATGTCATACTTTTCCAATGAAATATATCCTAATTCTTTTGATAAAAACAAATGATATTTGGTCTCTGCATTTGAAGCTTTTGCGATGTAAAGAAATTGTCTAAATTCCTTATTGTATTGTCTCGCCTGCCCTTCAATTATATTCGTTGGAACGCTACTAGAACTTCTTTTCATTTGTGAAGTCAAATTGTATTGTTCTTTTTTTGGTAAGTCGTCAGCAACTCTATAAACTTCCATTGTCATTTCATGAGCTAACTTCCATACTTGCAACTTGTTTTCCATAATGATTGATTTGAGGTTAAAGGATTATGTTGATCTATATCCTTAACGCTGTCATGGAGGAAAATATTTCGTTGTTCGCTATTAGTTGTTCGTTGTTTGCTTTTCGTTGTTCGTTGTTCGCAGACAGTTTTTTGTTACACTTCGTGGCCTAGTCGATGGACGATTTACGAACTTCGAGAAACGAACGATGCAAAGCGACATGCTTCTTAAACCGTATCTACGAACGTTTTCTCTGTTTTGTTAAATATTACCACACCAATGATAACGGAAACGATGGTGACAATCACTGAATAACCAAGTGTATTCATCGTTAATTCCCCCTCCCCTAAGAACCCAAAACGAAAGGCCTCAATGATTCCAGTCATTGGATTTAATTCGATGATCCATTTATAGTCAGCAGGAGCTGCACTTAAAGGATAAATTACTGTTGTAGCATACATCATGAGTTGAACTCCAAAGGTGATTAAAAAAGCCAAATCGCGGTACTTTGTGGTCAATGCTGTAATAATGAGTCCTAGTCCCAGTCCCAGAAGGGCCATTAACAAGACCAACACAGGAAAGAGCAATACATAAAGATTCATATGGAAGTTCGCTCTGATAAAAGCGTAATAGCCTACCATCAGGAAGAACAAAATCATTTGTACCGAAAAACGAACAAGGTTACTCACAACAATACTCAAAGGCATAATCAAACGTGGGAAATAGACCTTTCCAAAAATATTAGCATTGTCTTTAAACACGGTCGATGTTTTGGTTAAACAATCAGCAAAGTAGTTCCAAGCGGTGATTCCAGCCATATAAAACAAGGGTTGTGGAAGTCCGTCTGTGCTGAGTCCTGCTAGGTTACCAAAGATGAATGTGAAGATAATCGTTGTGAACAATGGTTGAATAAAAAACCAAAGTGGACCTAAAATGGTTTGTTTGTAAAAAGAAACAAAATCACGCTTGACTAATAACCACAACAAATCTCGGTAGCGCCAAACATCTTTCAGATGTAGTTCAAAAAGGGAATTTTGAGGCTCAATTACCAAATCCCATTCTTTCGAAATTAGTGTTTCGTCGTTTGTTCTGATGATTTTTTTATTAAGTGAGGGGAAATGCTCGTTATTTTTCGGTTTACTGTTTTTTCGTAATAGGAAATTTATTGCAAATTTTAAATCGGATTTTCCCTTCTAAATCGTAAAAAGCCAATAATCAATATAATTAAGTATCCCGATTGCAAGGACCAAAATAATAAGGGAAAAGTGCTTAAGCGATACATGCGTAAACAAATGGTATCGGCATATTTCTTGCCATTAAAAAACTTGCTTAAAAAATAGTAGGGTTTTACAATTCCACCCCATTTATCCCAATTAGTGTAACGAACATCATCGAATCTATATCGGTTTTTAAATTCCGATGGCATTTGAGATTTATATAAATCAAATTGCTTCGCCACTTGTTTTACGGATGCCCAATCCCCGTTTTTTTGTCGCACAATTAATTTAAAAAGTGGATCAACAAAGACCCATTTGTGTAATGTTTTTGAATAATATTCAATGATAATGTGACCTCCATATCCGTAACCAAGCGTTTTCAATTGACCAATTCGCACATCGAGACCCTGCAATTGCAAAGTCCTGGCCAAGACCTTCGCATATCCACCGCAGGCACCAGAACCATACATGAGGTCGATATCTACCGATTGAAACACCGTTTGTTTCCAGCTGTGTATCTCCTCACCTCTAAACAATTGGTGCCTACTTTGCATGAGGTCATTGATTGATGTCATGGCTTCTTTTACAACGCTTGTATCACTTAAATTTTCTGCATGGATGCGCGTCGTATACCCAATATTTCGATATAAGTTATTCTCATGCTGCCATTCAATCAAAATATAAATGAGTAGAATGAAAAAGAACAAATGTGCAATTTGGAGACTTCTTGTTGATATACAGGCTTTTAAAAATAAAAAAAGCTGCTTACGTTGATTTATAAAGGTTTTTCGGAGAGAATTCATGCGGCAAAATTACTTTTTTTAGACGTTTCGCCTTTCAAATTGGTTGCTACTTGCGACATATTTATTTGTTCAAACACTTTCTTTATAACTATTACAGAAAAATTTAATCCTCATTTAAAAATCCTCCTT
>CANHMH010000008.1 GCA_947461635.1 Flavobacteriales bacterium
AATAGAGGAAGTGGTTCGCGCCGTTTTCGCCTAATATTATTTAGTTATGTCAAGACTTGTACTTGTTCCCACGCCAATTGGAAACCTCGAGGATATTACTCTTCGAAGTTTACGCTATTTAAAGGAAGCAGATTTATTATTTGCAGAAGATACCCGTGTCACGCACAAACTTTTAAAGCACTACGACATTTCAAAAAAAGTCATGGCTTTTCACGCGCACAATGAACATCGATTCTTAGAAAAAAGCATCGAAATCATTGAGCAACAAAATTGCACCGTGTTGGTTTCAGATGCTGGAACACCAGGGATTTCTGATCCAGGTTTTTTGTTGGTTCGCGCCTGCGTTGAACGTGGCATTGAAGTAGAATGTCTACCGGGACCAACAGCATTTGTTCCTGCGCTTGTTTCTAGTGGTTTTCCCTGTGATAAATTTATTTTTGAAGGATTCCTCCCCCACAAAAAAGGACGTCAAACCAGGTTGAAAATTTTAGCACAGGAGTCGAGGACAATGGTTTTGTATGAATCTCCACATCGATTAGTGAAAACCTTGGAGCAAATGTTAGATTTCTTTGAACCAGATCGCCAAGTTGTCGTAGCTAGAGAGATCACCAAGCATTTCGAAACATACCATCGAGGAAATGTTGTCGAACAACTTGCCTATTTCAAAGCAAATCCACCAAAAGGAGAAATCGTTTTATTAATTAAAGGATTTGACGACTAAAATCGCTCAAATTCCATTATTTTTGAGGAGTGCAATTTAAAGACGTCATAGGGCAAAGTGAATTAAAAAAGGATTTTATTCGAGAAATAAAGCAAGGTAAAATCGCGCACGCTCAACTTTTCATGGGTCCACTTGGAAATGGCGGTCTCCCACTCGCATTAGCTTTTACTCAATATTTATTTTGTAAAAATCCAAGTGATACAGATAGTTGTGGTGTTTGTCCATCTTGTTTAAAAGTACAAGATTTACAGCATCCTGATGTTCATTTCGTATATCCCGTAGTTCAAATAATTAGCAAAGTTTCTGGTTCGTTTTCTTCGGATTGGCGCGCACAAATTAAGGAAGAACCTTATTTTGATGCTTATAGTTGGACCAAACGAATCGATCCAAAGGAGCGTAAACCAATCATCGGCACTGAAGAAAGCAATGAAATCATTCGGAAGTTAAACCTAAAATCTTACGAAGGTGGATACAAAGTGATGCTGATTTGGCTACCTGAGGAGATGAATTCCACCTGTTCCAATAAATTATTGAAGATTTTAGAAGAGCCTCCAAAGGACACCTTGTTTTTGCTTATATCAGAAGATCCTTCAAAGCTTTTGGTCACTATTCAATCTCGCACACAGTTTATCCGTATACCCAAAATTGAAAGTGAACAATTGACACAGGAATTGATGACAAGCTTTCAGTTGGAAAAAACCCAAGCGGAATCTATCACAGCATTTTCTGAAGGAAATTACATTCAAGCGCGCGAATTTCTGAAAGAATCCGACGACAAAGGTATCTATCGAGAACAATTCATACAGCTCATGCGGACATCATATAAAAAAGATGTCCTCGGAATGATGAACTGGGCAGATGAACTATCCACAACTGGTAAGGAACGGCAAAAGTTATTTATTCAATATGCTTTGCACATGTTCCGACAAAGTTTACTGTCTAATTACATGGGCGATGTGTTATTGCGTATTTCTAGTGAGGAAGAACAATTTTTAAAAAATTTCGCACCATTTATATCCGGAAATAACATTCGAGAATTCATTGAAACATTTGATGACGCTTACTATCACATTGATCGCAATGCAAATGCACGCATTCTTTTCACACAGATGTGTTTTCAAACCATGCGTTTCATCCATCAAGCATAATTCATTTAACTGAAATGATTAACTTTACCTAAAATTAAATTATGGGTTGCTCATCATGCAGTAGTGGCGGTGGAACACCGAAAGGATGTAAGAATAATGGTACATGCAGCAGCGGTGGTTGTAATAAGTTGGAAGTATATGACTGGTTGGCAAATATTGCTTTACCAGCAGGACAAGCCCCTTACGATATTGTTGAAGTACGATTTAAAAATGCGAGAAAAGCATTTTACAGAAATGCCTCTAACTTAACCTTACAAATTGGGGACTTAGTTATTGTTGATACAGCACCTGGATATGATGTAGGAGTTGTTTCTGTCGTTGGAGAACTCGCGAGGGTACAAGTCAAGAAAAAAGCGCCAAATTTTAAAGCGATGGAAGCACGCAAAATTATGCGCATCGCGAATCAAGAAGAAATCGATAAATGGATTAAGGGAAGATCGCTCGAAAAAGACCTCATGACGCAATCTAGGGTTTTGGCGATGAATCTGAATCTTGACATGAAAATATCTGATGTGGAATACCAAGGAGACTTGAGTAAAGCCACGTTTTACTATACTGCAGAAGGGCGTGTTGATTTCCGTCAGTTAATCAAAGACATGGCTGATAAATTCAGGGTTCGAATTGAAATGCGTCAAATCGGAAGCCGTCAAGAGTCTTCGAGATTGGGTGGTATTGGTTCATGTGGGCGTGAATTGTGTTGTTCGACCTGGTTAACAGATTTCAGGTCTGTCTCTACATCAGCAGCACGTTACCAACAACTATCATTGAATCCACAGAAATTAGCAGGTCAATGTGGGAAATTAAAATGTTGTTTGAATTACGAATTGGACATGTATTTGGATGCGATTAAGTCTTTTCCAAAAACAGACACCAAACTTCATACTGAAAAAGGAGATGCCTTTCACATTAAAACGGATGTATTCAAACGCATTATTTGGTATGCATATCCCGGTGAAATGGGCACCATCGCTTTAAGTCCGGAACGAGTTGCAGAAATTAAAAAACTCAACAAAGATGGTGTGAAGCCAAAAGACTTGCTGGAATTCGTGAAAGTTGAGAAGGTTGTCGAAATCGGTTACCAGAACGTTGTAGGACAAGACAGTGTCAATCGTTTTGAGAAAAGTTTTGTCAAGAAAAAACGTCCAAACAACAAAAAACGCAATCCAAATAGCCCTAGTGCTAATGCTGAAGTGAATGCTCCAAAAGGAAACAGACCTCCAAATCCAGGACAAGCTAAAGGACCTAATCCAGCAAACAAGCCGGATAACGCTTCAAACACCAATCAAAATAAAGGAAACAGCCGAAACAATAATCCACAAGGAAATACGAATGCGCAGAGCTAGTTTATTTTTAGGTTTATGTCTCATCCTATTTTCGTGTAAGGATGATTCTTTTTACACGAAATCCTTCACGTTTTCTCATAATACATGGAAACAGGATGTGAAACCTGTATTCAAAGTTGATATTCAAGATACCAGTATTTTGTACGATTTTGTAGTAACTGTTCGAACGACAACGGACTACGCCTACAATAATCTTTGGTTGTTTTTAAACACGAAACCACCTCATGGAAAGGAAGTAAGAGAACCTTATGAAATAAAAACTACCTATGCTGATGGAAATTGGATTGGGAAGAAAACAGGTACGATCGTAGAGCATGAACTCATCTTTAAAAGAAGAAAAGTTCCATACAAAGGAATTTATACCTTTATGTTTGAGCAAGCAATTACGCAAAAAACCGTAGATGAGGTCTTAGATATTTCCATGGAAGTAAAACGAGCTATCGATTAAAATGCGGTTCAGACGATTGAACTCAGAGGAGTTATTTGCTCTTGAAACAGAATTCAAACAATTCTTGGTCGTTCATGAACAATATGATGAAGAGTGGCGTGTTCTTGCCGAAAGCAATCCAGAAAAAGCGGAGCAATTTATTGTGCTATTTAGTGATCTTATTCTGCAAAAAGTTTATAATCAAGTATCCTTTTTAGTGCATTTTAGTGAGGGAATGGTGTCGTTTTTTGACATGAGAAATAACCCACTTAAAGCTTACCAAATCAAGTGTCCAAATCATCTATCTTTAAAAAATGAAATGGAATTACACCTCCTTGTAAATACGCATTTTGATGAACTTCAGTTTTACTTGGGTGAGAAACAATTGATGAAAGAGAAAGCTGACGAAGTATTCGATTTAATCATGAAAGGCAGTGAAGTTTGTGAGGATATCTATTTCCAGAAATATACCCAACTTTTTAGTGGAATTTAAAAAAATCAACGGTGGGGACATCTTTTTTTGTTTTTCTCCGTTTATAAACATAAATTTGACTATTAATTGCCTAAACTATTGTAATCTATGAAAACATTCAAGTTCGCTATTATTGGCTTCGCGCTTGTGTCCTTATTCAGTGCATGTATTGAACACGAGGTTATTCCACCGCCAACGAACAAAGTAGATTTAAATGCGAGTATCGTTGGATATGTGAATGGTACTCAATTTGAATTGACACAAAACGTTAATGGGTATAATGCAAAAACAGAAGATACAGCAGTAGTTGTCGCATCTCCAGCTTTATCAAAAGTTATTTACACGTCAACTATATTCTCCAACCAAAACGCTCAATCGTTGAGTTTGATGTTTGGAACTCTTGACTATGATGCTTCCGCTAACACTGAACCTACCTTAAGTATGTTTAATGATTGGGCTATGACGAACTCAGGAATTCCAATTTTATTCAAGGATAAAGCAACTATGGTGAGTCAGAGTGTTGACGGTGTTCAAGTAACGTACACAGATAACACTGGTAAGGTTTGGTATTCTAGAGAAACAGACCCAGGTCAGGTTGCTAGCTTTACTATTTTAAAACAAGCATCCGATGGAACTGGAGATTATTCTTTATTTGAAGCAACATTTTCTTGTAAAGTTTGGTTCGTCGACCCGCAAACTAGCGTAGAGTCATCCCTAAATATTACCAATGCCAAGTATCGTGCTTGGTTTAAAAGGTAATTTTATTTATGAGTGAAGTCCTCAAAATAGCTATTATTGGCGATTATAACTTCACCTACAACGCGCATCACGCGACCAATTTATCTTTGGACCACGCATCTGATTTTTTAGAAACAGAAGTAAATTACTACTGGATAAAAATCAATGAAGCAATTCAACACAAACGCGTATATTTTGAGCAATTTGATGGCGTATGGATTGCACCAGGTCCTTTTCTTAATCACTTCTTTTTAAATGGTGTATTCAAATTAATTGTAGAGTCCAAAGTCCCCGTTTTTTTAACAGGAGAAGGATATAAATACTTTTTCGAATACCTTATCTCCATTAATCAATTGAATCCTTTCGGAGAGAAGTTGATTTCTGATAATTTAATTGAAGGAAACCAATTTGAACGCGTAACGATTTACCCAAAAACAAAGGACATTGTTAAATTGTATGAGAATTGCAATCATACTGAACTTAGTTCATCTCGCTTCAGTTTATATCCTCAACTCATGGATCAATTAAATGGAAGTTTGATTGATATTGAAGCGACGAATCAGTTCGATGATCCGGAGATTGTTACCTTGAGAAATCATCCATTTTTTATGGCTTGTAGTTTTTGTCCACAGATTTCTTCGACAAGAGACCTACCCCACCCATTGATTTATACTTTTTTGAAAATGGCACGGGAACTATCGCCCTCAAAGTTCAGTCAATTGGTTTAGGGCTGAATAGTAAAGTAAACACCTTACAGGTTTTTTAAATATTTCTTCAAGTAATTTAGCATAGGCAACAATTTGTTCCATATGACTTTGATTTATTTTACCCGTTTTAAAGTCAATAACGATGATCTCATCCGATTTCACTAAAACTTTATCCGGTTTTTTCACGTCATTTTCGCCAGCCAATACGACCTGTTCATTCAGTGACTTTTCAATGTTTGATAAATAATCACCTTCCTCCATTTTCTGCCAAAAAGAAAGAGCGCATTCCCGCAAACGAATTTCATTTTTCTGCTCGATTTGTCCGTCATTCAGTAAGTTCATTAATACTGGGTCTGTATCAACTTTCGATTGACAAAGAGACATTACTAAGTGGAAATCATTTCCAAATCGTTGTTCTTCCTGTTGAATTTCCGTTTCTTCCTGAAACACTTTTCGAAAGACAATATCAGGGTACCATAATCGCTGACTAAAGTCGACTGGAATGTAAAGATTTTCAGAAGGATCCTCCTTTTCCGAAATTGGTGTGGTCTGTCCAATTTGCAACAATCCATCTTCTGTCATTCCGAGGTTCAATCCTTCCAATTGATCATGAATCATTGCTCCAAACTTTCCTTTTTCAAAATCATTTATCGCGTATAACCTCAATTCTGGACGCGTCATTCCAACGTAAAAAAGATTCATTTTATCCAAAAGAATCAAGTTATTTTCTTCTTTTGCAAAAGCATCCAATTCGGGTATTTGTTGGTTTTTTCCTGGAAACGCATACAAAATTTTATCACGTACTTCCATTAAATACCTTCCGTTTGTATTCATCGAAATAGTAAAATCCATGTTAGGGATTATCACTACTGGGAACTCTAATCCTTTCGATTTATGAATCGTCATAATTTTCAGTGCGGATTGCGTATCCGGCATTTGTAAAGCGATTTTGTCTTTTTGAGCATCAAAGTAGTCAAGGAAATGATGAATATCTGTTTGTCGCGCTAGTTGAAATCCATAAATCACATCCATAAAATGATGAAGGTATGGTTCTTCTGTTTCTTTCCAATCCATTAATTTCATGAATTTCTGAACCAAATCATAGACACTTTCATAGGTTTCAAAGAAGTTCGATGTGCCGCCGAAATGATCAATTAGGAACCGTGTGTCATTAAAAACCCGAATAGACTTGCCGTCCTTTTGAATGACTTCGAAATATGCGAGGTAATCAGCGGCAGAATAAGTCCCTTGAATTCTGAAGTACAATTCGGCAAAGCGCTTTGTCTCCGTCGTTTTCTTGGGGGACGCGCGTCTTCTTAAATAGGAGAGGATCAATTGGACCTGCGCATCTTTATAGATCAGAAGAGAGTCTTGAGAAACTACTTGATATTTTCTTTCAGTCAAGCCAATCGCGAGTGCATTTCCAAGTTTGTTTGTTTCTGTTAAAATGCAAATGTCACCAGGTTCAAAACCGGCATGCAAAGATTCCTCTATAAAGCCAATCACTTTTTCTAACCGTTCATCAAACGTTATTTTTTGTTGGATAGATTCGATGTGAATATATCCGCTTTTTTGTTGGGTAGGCTCTTGTTTCAAGTCTTGATAGAAATGAGCCATGTTCGCAGGTAAGCACTTTGCTAGTCCTTCAAAAAGCTGGTTGTTAAATTCAACGATTTCCTTTGCAGAACGGAAATTGGATGGAAGTACACGTTTTGCTCCTCGACTTGCAAAGGTGGCACTTTTAGCTGCAATTTGGCGGTCATTTTCAGGATTGTAAATTGCTGGTAAACTTACAAATTGTTCAGCGAGTCCATTATTGAATCGATAAATCGATTGCTTTGCATCACCTACGATTAAATTCCATCGGTTGTGTGCCAACGATTCCAACATTAACGGAATTAAATTTAACCATTGAAGGCGAGAGGTGTCTTGAAATTCATCTAGTAGAAAATGTTCAAACCGGACTCCTAATCTTTCGTAGATATACGGTGCTTCTTCGTCTCTAACGAGTTTACTAATTAACTTATTGAATTCAGATATCCGTATCAGTTGCTCATCGTTCATCATGAGCTGTAGTTGCTTTCCTACATGCTGTAACAACGCCATGTTAAAGAAATTCTTTCGGTACAGTTCAATCAAATTAAACGCTGCTAAATCCTTCAAGTAACGGTCATTCAATCGTATTACATCCTGTTTCAAGGACAATGGAATGGCTAATTTCGAATTTGCCTCCATAAGATTCATCAGCGTAGCAGAGAATAATCCGTCATTATTTGAATTAATCTTTGGGAAAGCATTCTGCACATTTAGTTTTTCAAAATTCTTGACAGTCGTCCCTTTACCTGGAATGTCAGATAGGTTTAAATCTAAGTTGAAAAATTCATCGTGAACGTGCTTAGCATCGGCAAGAAACGATGTTAAAATTTGATTTCGATCTTCGAATAAACGTTTATAGTTACCCTTGGTGAGTTCAAGTTGTAAAAGTTGTTGGATTTTTTCAGTATTTTTTTCCTTTCCAAGCATGGATGAAAACTCGATTAATTGCCTACGGAAATTCCAGCTATTTCCTTCCTCTAAATTAGCCTTTGCATATTGATACATCCAATCCGTTAGGTCTTCTGCTCCTGGAGTACCTAATTGATTCATGAGCAAATCAACGACATCTTCTGTTACTTGTTTTTCATTCAAAACAACTTCAAAATCTGCTGGCAAGTCTAAGTCTCTTGAGAAAGAACGAATCAGTCTCAGGTTAAATTTATCAATCGTGGATACATGAAAATCTTCATATGCATGTAAAATTCCTTCTAAAGCAAGTTTACTTCGTTTTGTTAATTCTTGAGCCGAAAGTCCAGTCTGTTTTTCTAAATCAGACCTCATATTCTCTACTTTTTTATTTTCAGGGTCCACGTAAGCAATACCAAATAAAGTAGTCAATATTCTTTCCTTCATTTCACTTGCCGCCTTATTGGTAAAGGTCATGGCAACAATGCTCTTATATTTTCTTTTATACTGAGCATCTTTCAATAAAATAGTGAGGTATTCAAGTACCAATTGATGCGTTTTTCCCGATCCAGCTGAGGCACTTAAAACACTGAGAGGATGTATGTTTCGATCAATACTTTGCATATTTTTTACTGAAATTGAATGGGTTAAAGAATGTTCAGAGGATTTTTTAAAATTAACAACAAAATTTGATTGTTTTAAGGTAAATTTGTTACATGAAGAAATTACTTTATTTGGTAGTCTTATCGCCATTACTTTGGAGTTGTGATCCAGATGACCCGAAGCCTGTTGATCCAGTAGTGGAAACAGTGAAGGTAAGCATCAATCCGACCTACGGAACGCAACCTTTCTATATGGATTCAGTGTATACAACCGCTGATGGATACAAAGTGAAATTCACAGAATTGACGTGTTATTTCACGTTAATGGGTAATGGGACTAATCAATTAATTGAGGCTGCCTTGTTTAACTTTCGTGAAACAGGTTCGCTTTTGGTGTCAAAACCTGCAAATCATTTAAACTATTCGAATCTTACCGGTAAAATCGGGGTTGACTCCAGTTTAAACCACCTAGATCCTTCTGCTTTTCCGAATGAAAGTTCTTTGAATATTAGTAATGCGGGGCCAATGCATTGGGGTTGGAATCCCGGCTACATCTTCATGAATATTGAAGGAAAAGTGGATACAATTATTGACGCAACAAATAATCTTGACTTGAGTTTTAGTTTTCATGTGGGAACAGATACGTATTTGCAATCCTTTAATTTTGAGAATGTCACTTGGCAAGACAAGGGAAATAACCTTTGGGAATTGCCATTGAAATTAGATTTGGCTAGCTTTTTATCAAATCCTGTTAGTCCAATTAACTTAAAAGATGAACATTTAACGCACACCGCAGCAGGACAAGAAAGCTTAACACAAAAAGTGATACAAAACTTCAAAAATGCGCTAACATTAAACTAATGAAATTCGTCATTGTTTTCTCTTTTTTGTTCCTTTTCGTAGCCTGTCGTAAAGACAAAGCTGATTATACGCCTACTCCTTTTCAATTAAAAATTCCAGCGCATTTTCCCGACATGATTATTCCATCGGGAAATCCTATGACTGTTGAAGGAGTTGAACTTGGGCGCTTTCTTTTTTACGAGAAACAACTGAGTGGAGACAATTCCATGAATTGCGCATCGTGTCATATGCCACAAAATTCCTTTTCGGATCCCAATCAATATTCTGTTGGGATTGATGGAGTTTTTGGGAATCGTCAATCCATGGCCTTAATTAACATTGGGTGGGAGAACTTCTTTTTTTGGGACGGTAGAAAAACAACCTTGGAATCTCAAATCCTTGAACCGGTTTCAAATCCAATTGAAATGCATCAATCATGGAAAGATGCTATTCATAAACTAAATGCTGATGTAACATACCGAAATCGCTTTTTTAGAGCATTCGGGGAAGAAGGCGTTGATTCAATTAAAGCGGCAAAAGCAATTGCTCAATTCATTCGTACCATGATTTCTAGTGAGTCGAAATATGACGTTATGTACAAATTTGAAAACAATTTGACGTTGAATTCATCCGAGCAAGCACTACTTTCAACCGTCGATTTAGATGAATGGGCTGGCTACGATTTATTCAAAAGTTTAAATGGTGCAGATTGTTTTCATTGCCATAATGGTCCATTAATGCGGGTGAAAAAATTTAGTAACAATGGACTCGATGCGACGTTTGGTGATTTAGGGAGAGGCGGCGTCACACAAAATCCAGAAGAAAATGGCAAATTTAAAGTCACAACCCTCCGCAACATTGCTTTTACTGCACCTTATATGCACGATGGACGATTTGCCACATTAGATGAAGTTATAGAACATTACTCCAGTGGGGTTCATATGAGTGCAACAATTGATCCATTGATCGAATATGCCAACCAAGGTGGTGTACAGCTAGACGCGCAAGAAAAATATTTATTGAAGAAATTTTTACTCACGTTAAGTGATTACAATTTCATCAATAATCCATCATTTAAAGATCCGAATTAATGGGAGAAAATACAAGACTAACGACAGAGGAAAAGGCATTAAAAATCAATTTAACGCCAGATATTTATGGGTGTTTTGCGGAAATTGGTGCTGGTCAAGAGGTCGCAGCAAACTTTTTCAAAGCTGGTGGTAGTTCCGGTACAATTGCTTACACACAGTCGGCATATGACATGAAAGTTTCCGACTCCATGTATGGTGAAACAATCCGGTACGTGTGTGAGGAACGTCTAACAACCATGTTGGAAACAGAGTTCTTGCACCTTCAAGATATTCTGCCCGTTAAAAACAGAGAAGCCCGTTTCTTTGCATTCTGTAACACAGTTGAGTCATTAAATTACCACAAAACAAATCAAGGTCAAGGTTGGGTTGGAATGCGCTTCCAATTAGGAATTGATAAAAAACCTAACAATGTCATATTGCACATCAAAATGCATGACAATAGCCACAAAGCACAGCAAGAAGCACTTGGTATATTGGGGGTAAACCTGGTCTATGCTTGTTATTTCCAATCTGCTTCAATTGATGAATTTATTGACGGAATCGTTCAGCGACTTCCGAGAGACCGCATGGAAATCGACATGTTGCGCATTTCGGGACCGGACTTTGAGGAAATGGATAATCGAATCATCGCATTAAATTTAGTTCGTCGTGGAATAACCAATGCAACGATGTTCGATTTAGCGAAGAATGTGATGCAGCCTTCAACAGCCTTGTACAAGAAAAATATACTGTTGATGCGTGGACGTTTTCGTCCAGTCACGAAGGTGCATATCGATATGATTGAGAAAGCTCGAAAAGAGTTTTTGAAAGAGAACCGAGTAAAGGAAGAGAACTTGGAAGTTGTTTTCGAGTTAACCTTAAAAGATTTAACTGCTGATGGGAAAATCTCAGATAAGGACTTTTTAGATCGCGCTGAATTATTGGGCTCTCTTGGATATACTGTAATGATTTCAAATTATTTGAAACACTACAAAATGCTAGAATATTTGTCCGCTATTGCTAAAGGAAATCTTGTTGGAGTGATTATGGGAGTATACAACCTGCATATCATATTCGATGAAAAATATTACGACAATTTACCGGGTGGATTATTAGAAGCTTTCGGCAGAGGATTTGGACACAATGTTAAATTGTATGTGTATCCAGCCATCAACGTTGATACCGGGGACCTTTATGGACTGAACAACATTAAACTACCAGAAAACCTCACTGGACTTCTTACCTACATGCAAGCGAATGATAAAATTGCTGCTATTCCTGAGTACAATGAAAGACTATTACACATCCTTTCAGACGATGTATTGAGTAAGATTAAGTCTGGTGGTGTCAGTTGGGAAGAGGACGTACCATACGAAGTAGTTCAAGCAATCAAGTTTTTTGAATTGTTTGGTTACCAGAAAAAAGTAGTCTTGAACTAATGCCGCATATTAAAAATGCCTTGATTCGTTTTCGCATTATCGATCGGATGCTGCGCAATAAATACAAGCCATACCCGAGTAAACTAGAGCTTCGGTCCGCTTGTGAAGAATCGCTTTATGGTTCAGATCATGGAAATAATATTTGTGATTCAACCATTGAAAAGGACATGTTCAATATGAAGATGGAACATGATGCGCCCATCAAATACAGTAAACTGCACAAAGGATATTATTACGAGGATCCAAATTTTAGCATCAATGACATTCCTTTATCGGAAGATGAATTAAGCTCGATAAAATTCGCAGTTAAAACATTGCAGCAATTTAAGGAAGTTCCCTTTTTTCAGCAGTTTGGAAATGCCATTGATAAAATTGTAGACCGCGTTTCCATTGGTGGAAATCCGGAAGATGAAGACATTCAGAAATATGTTCAATTCGAGTCTGTCGTTTCGAGTGGTGGAAATGAACACTTGCCGATGATTCTCGAAGCAATCCGCGGTAAGAAAATGCTGTGGTTTATCTATGCAAGTTTCGTAAAAGGTGTAGAAAAACCAAGAAAAGTGTCTCCGCTTTTTCTGAAAGAATATCGAAACCGTTGGTACCTCATCTGTTTCGATAAATTGAAAAACGACATCATTACCTATGCACTAGACCGCATGCAAGATCCTAAAATTTTGGAAGATGAGTCTAGTTTGCCTGTCGATTTTCAACCGGAACTCTATTTCCAAGATACGATTGGTATTACATCATACAAAGGAAAAGCTGAGCGAATTGTATTCAAAGCCAATCCGATTGCGGCAAAGTATATTTCTTCGCAACCTTTTCATCAATCTCAGAAACTCACGGCTGAATCCGCAGATTTTAGTATGTTTGAATTAAACGTTTTAGTTTCCGAAGAATTCATCCGAAATTTGCTGGGATATGCTGGTGAATTAGAAGTCCTTGAGCCAAAAAGTTTACGTAAATCCATGGCAGAACGCGCTAAACAGTTACACAAATTATATCAATCGAAATAAGATAATCACACGATAAAAGAAAGATTATGGAAATCATAAAAGAAATAATAAACGGCGTTTGTCACATTACATTCAACCGACCAACTGTCTTCAATTCATTCAATAAGACAATGGCCTTGCAACTACAAGACGTGTTAGATGAATGCGCTGTAAATCCCGAAATCCGTGCAATATTGATTACAGGTGAGGGAAAAGCATTCTGTGCTGGACAAGATTTAGCGGAGGCGATTGATCCGGAAGGACCTGAATTAAAATCGATTGTTCGTGATCACTACAATCCAATCATCATTAAAATCAGAGAATTGGAAAAACCAGTTATCGCAGCAGTGAATGGTGTTGCAGCAGGAGCTGGCGCTAATATTGCCTTGGCATGTGACATCGTTGTCGCAAAAAAATCCGCCTCGTTCATTCAAGCTTTTTCCAAAATCGGATTAATTCCAGATTCAGGTGGAACGTACTTCTTACCAAGATTAGTTGGAGTCCAAAAAGCTGTGGCATTGATGATGACGGGCGATAAAGTTTCTGCAGACGATGCGGAACGAATGAACATGATTTACAAAGTGTTCGAAGATGAGTCTTTTGAAGAGGAAGTGATCAAATTAGCTGAAAACCTAGCTACGATGCCAACCTACGGACTCGGATTAACAAAAAAAGCGGTGAATTTAGGTTTATTTAATTCATTAGAAGATCAATTAGATTTAGAAGAAAGTTTACAAACAGAGGCTGGAGAAACGGATGATTTCACTGAAGGAGTGAATGCATTTATTCAAAAGCGTCCAGCAGTATTTAAAGGAAGATGAGTAAAGTAATTGGAGTAATTGGAGCAGGAACTATGGGTTCTGGCATCGCGCAAGTGGCTGCTCAATGTGGACATTCGGTTTATTTGATGGATGCGAATGTTGAGCAATTGGATCGTGCGAAAACGGGCGTTTCTAAATCCCTCGAGAAATTAGTGGAAAAAGGGAAATTCACTTCTGTACAAAGAATGGAGATTGAGTCAAACATAAAGTATGTAACACAATTGGAAGGGCTTTCATCTTGCGATTTGATTATCGAAGCAATCGTAGAGAAAATGGAAGTCAAACACAGTGTTTTTTCGGCTTTGGAGAAAGTTGTTTCGGCCGATTGTATTTTGGCAAGCAACACCTCTTCCCTATCCATTGCCTCCATTGGATCTTCCTTATCAAAAGCAGATCGTGTGATTGGCATTCATTTTTTCAATCCAGCAACGATTATGCCTTTGGTTGAAATTATTCCTGCTGTACAAACCAATGCTCAGACACTTGAATCATCCGTGGAATTAATTAAAAGCTGGGGGAAAACCGTTGTTGTGTGCAAAGACACACCTGGATTCATCGTGAACCGAGTTGCACGTCCATTTTATGGTGAAGCACTTCGCATATACGAAGAAGGGATCGCAGACTTTGCAACCATCGATTGGGCGATGACCGAATTTGGTGGATTTAAAATGGGTCCATTTACCTTGATGGATTACATTGGAAACGATGTGAATTACGCTGTAACTGAATCCGTATTCCAAGCATTTTACTACGATCCGCGTTTCAAACCGTCCTTTACACAAAAACGACACAGTGAAGCAGGATTTTACGGAAGAAAAACAGGACGTGGTTTTTATACTTATGCTGAAGGAACGGTATTTCCGGAACCTGATAAAGATGAAATCATTGGAAAAATGATTTTTGAGCGCGTGCTTGTAATGCTCATCAATGAAGCCATTGATGCTGTCTTTATGCAAGTAGCATCCGTGAAAGACGTCGATTTAGCCATGACGAAAGGAGTGAATTATCCAAAAGGATTATTGGCATGGGCGGATGAAATTGGACTGGACTGGGTTTTAACAAAGTTGAACGCACTATTTCATGAGTACGGAGAAGACCGTTACCGTCCAAATGCGCTTCTCAAACGAATGGTAGAAAATGGTGATAAATTTTATTCATAGTCAAGCAGTAAACACTTTACATTCCCACTGAATATTCTTATTTTTGCACTCTAAAATATATTAAATGGCTTACTTATTTACATCAGAATCCGTTTCTGAAGGACACCCAGATAAAGTTTCAGATCAAATTTCTGATGCATTGATTGATCATTTCATGGCATTTGATCCAAGTTCAAAAGTAGCTTGTGAGACACTTGTAACAACCGGACAAGTTGTATTAGCTGGTGAAGTGAAATCAACTTCTTACTTGGATGTTCAAGCAATTGCACGTGAAACGATTCGTCAAATTGGCTATACAAAATCAGAATACATGTTTGATGCAAATTCTTGTGGAATTTTCTCTGCATTGCACGAACAATCTTCTGACATCAACCAAGGAGTTGAGCGTTCCAATCCAGAGGATCAAGGTGCTGGTGACCAAGGAATGATGTTTGGATATGCCACCATTGAAACAGATAACTACATGCCTTTGGCATTGGACCTTGCACACAAAATCTTGCAAGAACTATCTTATATTCGCAACAATGAATCAGCATTGATTCCATATTTGCGTCCGGATGCGAAATCACAAGTAACGATTGAGTATTCTGACGACAATGTTCCTCAACGCATTGATACCATCGTTGTTTCAACGCAACACGATGATTTTGATTCAGAAGCTACGATGTTAGCGAAAATCAAAAAAGACATCATTGAAATCGTTATTCCAAGAGTGAAAGCGAAATTGAAACCAGCGCTTCAAGCGTTATTCAATGACGCGATTACCTACCACATTAATCCAACAGGTAAATTTGTCATCGGTGGACCACACGGAGATACAGGTTTAACTGGACGTAAAATCATCGTTGATACATACGGTGGAAAAGGAGCTCACGGTGGTGGAGCATTCTCTGGCAAAGATCCATCTAAAGTTGACCGTTCGGCTGCATACGCAACACGACACATGGCGAAAAATGCGGTTGCTGCTGGATTGTGTGATGAGCTTTTAGTACAAGTTTCTTATGCGATTGGTGTTGCTAAACCTTGTGGATTATACGTGAACACATATGGAACAGCAAAAGTTGATATGACAGATGGTCAAATTGCAGAGAAATTGAACGAAATTTTCGACATGCGTCCATACTTTATCGAACAACGTTTGAAATTAAGAAATCCAATTTACCAAGAAACAGCTGCTTACGGACACATGGGACGTAAACACGAGAAGGTAACGAAATCGTTTAAAGCTCCGGACGGATCAGTGATTACAAGAGAAGTAGAATTATTCACTTGGGAAGAACTAAACTACGTAGATCAAGTTAAAGCCGCTTTCGGTTTATAAAACATTGAAATCCCGGTTCTGCGAATCGGGATTTTTTTTAGCTAATATTTTTAAAGATGTCAACTTTCAGAACCATTTGGACCACAGAAGACCGCTATGTGGAAGTAATTGATCAACGTGTTTTGCCGCACGAACTGATTAACGTGAAATTAATGAATTACCGGGATGCAGATTTAGCTATTCGCAACATGACTGTTCGTGGGGCGCCACTTATAGGGGCAACCGCCGCTTATGGAATTTACTTAGCGGTGCGGGAATTAATCGAAGAACAACGCGATGGAGCATTTTTGGATGAAGCATTTGACGTGTTAAGAGCTTCGCGTCCAACTGCCATCAATTTATTTTGGGCATTGGACCGCATGCAAACTGCATTAGATGATGCGGATGATTTTCTACAAACAGCTTGGGAAGAAGCGGGCCGCATCGTTGAAGAAGACATTGAAACTTGTCGCATGATTGGCGTGCACGGATTACCGATTATTGAAGCGCTTTCAAACGCAAAAAAAGGCGATACTGTAAATATTCTGACGCATTGTAACGCTGGAATGTTGGGTTGTATCCAATGGGGAACGATAACCTCCCCTATTTATCAAGCAAAAGAAAAAGGAATTAAAGTTCATGTCTGGGTAGATGAAACACGTCCACGTAACCAAGGTTCCAACTTGACCGCTTACGAATTAACGAAGCACGGAATCGATCATACTTTAATCGTTGACAATACTGGGGGTCACCTCATGCAACACGGGATGGTGGACATGGTGATTGTTGGAACGGATCGTACCACAAGAAACGGTGATGTTGCCAATAAAATTGGAACCTATTTAAAAGCGTTGGCAGCGAAGGATAACGAAATCCCATTTTACGTTGCTTTGCCTTCCACAACTTTGGACATGTCTATTCGTGATGGATTGACAGAAATTCCCATTGAGGAACGCGACCAAAACGAAGTGAAATACATTCAAGGAAAGCGCAGTGATGGTCAAATTGACTCGGTGTTGATTTGTCCAGAAACCACAAATGCAGCGAATTACGGATTTGATGTGACACCTGCTCGATTAGTGACGGCACTCATCACGGAACGTGGAATTTGTCCAGCAAATGAAGCGGGAATCATTTCCTTGTTTCCTGAATTTACTAAATCATGAAAAAGTTACTTTTCTTCCTTTTAGTATGTGCGAGTTCTGCGCAAGCACAACTTGACGGTCTTTGGCATAGTTCATTCCAAGTAGCCGGAAAATCTCTATTAATGGACCTTGATATCAAGGGCATTGGGCGCGATGGATCTGTATCTGTAATCATTCCAGATCAACCACAGATCAAGCCTCAAGAAATGGAAGTATATTCTCTTTTTATCGATAGTTTGTTTTTCCGTTGGGACCGTATTGGACTCAGTTTTGCCGGAAAATTAAAAAACGACAGCCTGAAAGGGATTATGAAGCAAAGCGGACTTGAATGGAACGTCGTATTTACTAAAACGGAACAAGCACGCGTGGAAGTTTCGGGTCGTCCACAGGATCCAGTTGGTCCATTTTCATACGAACAAAAGGAACTGGAAATCAAGAATAAAAAGGTCAGCATAGCCGGAACACTTACTTTACCTAAGGAAAGAGAATTTCCAATTATTATCTTAGTTTCTGGATCAGGTCAACAGGACAGAGATTGTGAACTTGTTGGACACAAACCATTTTGGATACTCGCTGATTATTTGAGTAAAAATGGAATCGCTGTTTTTCGTTATGACGACCGAGGCATCGGAAAAAGTACAGGAGAGTTTGCTTCGTCCACGGAGACGGATTTCACCAGTGACGTACTTGCTGTATTCTCATATTTGAAGAAAAAATATCCCGGACATCCAATTGGTATTTATGGTCACTCCGAAGGTGGAATCATTGGACTTCGTGCAGCAGCACAACAAAAAGAAATTAGATTCCTAATTGAATCAGCATCCGTTGGAACGAATGGAAAGGATGTTTTGGTGAATCAACAATACGATATTCCCATCGCATCTGGTATGAGTGAAGAGGAAGCAAAATGGAATTCCCGTTTATTTGAAGAGGCTGCCAACATTGTTTTAAAAACAGAAACAGCTTCCTTTCTTAAGGATTATAAAATTTGGTTAGCCACTGTATGGGAGAACATACCATCCTCTTTCAAAGAAGATAAATCGATGAATGACATGGCCTCGGAAATGAGTGTCTTTATCAACACTAACTGGGCAAAAGAATTTCTGAGTTATCAGGCCGCAGATTACCTAAAAACGGTTGATTTGCCCATGCTCATTATCAACGGAAAAAAAGACCTGCAAGTGCGTTGGGATGAAAGTCAAACTGGATTTAAGAAATATATGAATGTAAATACTTTAAGACAGTCCACATTCAAGGCATATGACGACTTGAATCACCTTTTACAACCCTGTATAAAATGTACTATCTCGGAATATGCGACGATTGAAACCAGTATGAGTCCAATTGTCATGTCGGATATTTTAACGTGGGTAAAATCATTTAAATAATGGGGAAAACAGTCGTACTTGTTGGCGCAACAGGATTAATTGGAAATGCTTTGTTGCACGAGTTAATCCAAGAAACGAAGGTAAGTGAAATTCGAATTTTTGTTCGCCGAAAACTCGACGGACTTCCTGAAAAGGTGAAGCAAATCATAACAGATTTTAGTGATTTCTCTTCATTGAAGGAGCAAGTTCATGGAGACGTGATTTATTGCTGCGTGGGAACCACACGTAAAAAAACACCGGACTTAAACGATTATCGCAACATTGATTTTGGTATCAATATCGGCATGGCGAAGTTGGCAAAGGAGAATGGAATTCCAACGGTTCATTTAATCAGTGCCATTGGAGCTTTGACCTCATCGCGAATTTTCTATTCGAAACTTAAAGGAGAAATCGAGGAAGCGATGAAGGAATTAAAATTTGATAAGTGCTACATATATCAACCTTCCATTTTAATTGGTTCCCGCACGGAATCACGACCAATGGAATACCTTTCACAAAAACTTTGTCCATTTTTGGACTTGTTTATGCTTGGAGCATTAAAGGATTACCACAGTATTTCAGCAACATCCATTGCACAATTCATGCATCGAAACTTAGGACAGGAAAAAGCCGGGGTGCATGTTTTGCGCTATACGCAAATGATCAAATAATTTAAAAAAACAAAAGCCACTCGAAAAAGTGGCTTTTACCTACCGAATGTAAGAGGAATGAAATTGTTTACTAAACCCAAGCCTTCACTATTCCTCTTGAAATTGAATTTTCTTTTGTCGTTTGATTGGTAAGTTTTTTCAGTATCACTATTTGCTATGTTCCGTTGAACAATACAAAGGTGCAACACTGAATGATAACGTTTCATGAGGTAAGTCAAGTAAGAACATGATTGATATCAATAAAAGAGGCCTACTTTTTCTTTGGGGTCTTACTTTTAATTCCAACGACATTGGGCAAACTCCAAAAATGATTGTTTTCATCACTTTCCCATGTGTCTGACACCCAACTTCCTACTCTTTCAATATGGTGTCCATTTACATCGATAAACAGGCTAGTTTCTGGTCCACCTTCCAAATAAATCGCATTTCGTATACCATAAGGCATCTTCAACATAAATTCAATCATTTGATTGTGGGTGTAAGGAGATCTACAAAAAATCAAATAGAATTTATTATCTGTTCCCTCAGCTGCGATGATCATACTACATGATTGAATTTTTTTCTTCCAAAACATCGGTTTTCCATTACAATCGATCATTCTTAACCCTTGCGCATAACAATTAAATTCGTTCTTTATTTGATTGAAATTTTCACACGTTAAATCTAAAACCTCAATGTTCTCTCGATGATTCACGTTTGGACTCATTGCCATCATTAAATTGAAATCCTCAATAATGGATGGATTGTTCACATGTTTTCCTGACGACTTAAGGAATGCCCTGCTTAACAAGGTATTCTCTTGGCTATACATTCCAGAATTAAACACGATGTTCAATTTGTGTTTATTAGCCCAATCACTCACACTTCGTGGCACGCTATCATACTCTGTTGCACTGTAAATATCAAATTCAAATGAATCTTTATCCATGCGCACTAATGAAATTTTTGAATCTCCAATTTCAGATTTTATCGGTGCTTTTATTTCCCGGTATTGCACGCCATTAGTGAGTGTAACCCAATTAGAATAATCGATTGGTTTCACTTTCTGTTCGTTTTCTGTTCGTTTTTTATTCGTTGAACATGACAAAAACATGCTTGCCATCAGGGACGGTAAAAGCAAACTCATAAGCCTAAGATGGGTGTTAAAATTGGGTGCTTTGTTCATCACTTTTAATTATGAATTTTAAATATACTTGATAAGAAACAATGAAATGCTAAGTTTCACAAAAATTTAAGCGCACATGATCTATTGAAATTGTAGTTTTTAACAATCTTGGGCTGAGAACAAGCATAAGAATCGATCAGAGACGTCTCGATTTTGTTTTATTTTGTATAAATTCATCCTATGAAAATACTTGTTCTCGCCCTTTTTACAACCATAACTTCCCTGTCTATTGCGCAAAATGAAGTTAAATTAAAAGATCAATTTAATGCTACGCGTATTCTCGAAAACGGCATTGAGCTCTACAATAATGGGTCCTCGAGTGACGCTTATATGAACTTCAAACAAGCCAATGTACTAAAACCAGGTTCCGCCAAAAATTTATATTACTTGGCAAGTGTGGAATTTGACTTTAAAAGTTTTCATGAAGCTGAAACACATGTCACGGAAGCATTGAAACTCAATGACAAAAAATTAACTAGCGATTTAGAGTTGCTTGCAGGACAGATTCATCATAATTTGAATCACTTAGATACCGCTATTGTTCACTATAGCAATTGTGCGAAAATCATTGGGGAGAAATTAGCGAAAGAATACAATATACCTGCCCTCATTGAACAATGTAATTTTGCTAAAAAAGAACAAGAAAATGGTGTGCAGAATATTCGTCAACCAATTAAAGAAATAAACACGAATTATGATGAATATGCACCTATTCTCGCACAAAATGGCGCAGCACTTTATTTTACAGCTAAAACTCCTGATTCGAAAGGTGACAACATGAATCCAGATGACCAAAGTTATTTCGAAGATTTTTACTATTCTTTTTGGAATGATACCACGAAAACATACAAAATCACTTATTCGGAAGATCAAGATTTTAATACAGAAGGATTTGATGCCTTGAATTGTGTGCTGACAAACGGACTACATGCCTATGGTACATTGAATACATCCGCATCTAAAGAAAAAACAACGGAAAGTTCAGATATATTTGAGCAAACCGCAGAAACACCTTTTGTTTGGGATGCACCAAATGTCATAAAAATCCCAGGGGTAAACACCAGTTTCTTTGACGGTTCAGCTTGCATGTCCGATACATTTATGATTGATGAATACACCTACAAACGTGAACTTTATTTCGTGTCAGACCGTCGCGCTGAAAAAAGTTTAACGGATTTATTCGTTGCCACAGAAACCAATGGTATATGGGGTGAAAGTGTACAAGCATTGCCGGAATTTATAAATACCACCGGACGTGAAACGACACCTTACGTCACAGAAGATGGAAAATTATTGTTCTTTAGTTCAGATGCATTGCCAGGTATGGGTGGATACGATGTCTATTTTTGTAAACGAAATGGTGATCAATGGTCAAATCCTATCAATATAGGTGCTGCCTTCAATACGGTAAATGATGATACACACTTTCAATATTATCCAGCTCTTGATAAAGCAGTCATGGCTGGCATCAGCGAATTAAACGGACTCTTTAATTACAATATTTTCCAAATGGATTTAAAAGGGAAGTCCTTTCCATTTATGAAATAATTGAACCATGTGGAATCTGCGTTGTATGCGCATCTACCTATCAGAACAAAACATCGAATTATGAAAAAAATCATTGCTAGCATTCTTCTCGGATGTAGTTTCTTTGGCCTACGCGCACAAAAAGAGATCAATTCCGTTGCACCCATTAAAAAAGTTACAGTCTTTTTCACAGGCGCACAAGTTCAACATGAAGCTAAACTTGACTTACAAGCAGGTAGACAGGACATCGTTTTTCAAAAATTAACTGATTTTATTGATCCAAACACGGTACAGGTAAAAGCACAAGGAGATGTTACCATTCTTTCTGTTCGAACGCGTAAGAATTTTGAGGACTTGAAAATCAGCAATGAAGAAATTCACGCATTGAATGTAAAGAAAGAGTTGTTATTTAAGAAAGACCAAGCCTTACGTGATGAATATGTCATTCTTGAAATGGACAAGAATCTATTACTGAAAAATCGCGATTTAAAAGGACAAGACCAAGGATTGAAAATAACAGAATTAAAAGAAGCGTATTTGTTTATGCATACGAAGCTCACGGAAGTCATCACACGTGAAACGGAGATTTATGCAGAATTGGAAGACCTTCAAAAGAAAATGAATCAAATTGAGCAAGAGATTATTAGTCAACGTTCCAAACCAGTCATTAATTATTCTGAGGTAGTTGTTGAAGTGGATGTGACTAAATCTTGTACAGTTGGATTTCAATTCAATTACATTAGTCCGAATGCAACATGGAAAGCTTATTACGATCTGCGCAGCGATGGCATTGGAAAACCCGTTCGTTTGGAAGCAAAAGCTAATGTGAGTCAAACGACAGGTATAGAGTGGAAGGATGTTGATTTAGTGCTCTCCACAAACGACCCGTATGAAAATGCGCAAGAACCAATCTTACAACCTTGGATCATTTATTACAATAACTATCCGCAGCAAAAAACGCAATCAACGCGAACCTTACCCCAAGTTAATTACGCAGGAGAGAAATTAAGAGGAGAAGTGATTGATGCATCCACAGGTGAAGCATTGCCATTTGCACGTGTTCAATTTGCAAATAACCCAAATATAGCTGCCGTAACGAATTTCGACGGAAAGTTCGAACTGACGATTCCGAGAGGAGAAAACTACGTGAATGCAAGTTTTGTTGGTTACAATAACGCTCAACAACAAATTACTTCTACCTATTTGAAATTTTTCTTAGAACCGCAGGAAGTAGAATTAGAAGAAGTCCAGATTCGCGGATCTAGATCGGAAGACGCTGATTATTTTGTAGATGGTATTCAGGTTACTTCAGAAGCGAATAGCATCTCAAGACAAGATATTTCACGAATGCCTGCAAGATCTGCGGATGGAATTGCGAGCTCTGTTGGAGGTATTAACATAGGAAGAAAACGTAAAATGGAATTCAAAAATGACGCAGCACCATATAAGGCAAACGCTGTTGCAACAACAATTACAAAAAAAGACTTGCGTGTGGAGTATGCGATTCAGTCCAAAATGTCCATTCCTTCGGATGGCATGGATCACCGTGTGAGCATTGTTACGCATGAATTACCTGCGTCATATGAATACCACGTTGTTCCGAAAATAGACCCAAGTGTTTATTTGTCCGCACAAGTTGTTGGATGGGAGAAATTGAATTTATTAAGCGGAGAATCCAATATTTACTTCGATGGTACATTCATGGGGAAATCATTTTTAGATGTGAACTCTACAAAAGACACGCTCTCGTTCTCATTCGGAAAGGACAGTAAAATCAGTGTGGAACGAACTCGTTTGAAAGAAAAATCGAAGATTAAAACCATCGGATCACGTCAAAAATTCGATGTGACTTGGGAGATTAAGATTAAAAATAATGGTGGAGCGATGATTCCGTTGATTGTAAAAGATCAGTTCCCTGTGTCGAATGTAGAAGACATTAAAGTGAAACGAGGAGATGTATTAGATGCGAGAGTGGATGAAAAAACGGGAATTATTACGTGGAGTTTCTTAAAAGGAATTTCCGGATCACAGACCATCACCTTCGACTATAGCGTGGATTCACAATATGGCATTCAGCTTTACTTAGAATAAATTTGATCAAGTACCTTGAGGAGCCACCAATGTTTTGTAACTTGGTGGCTTCTTTATGCAACGATATTTTGTTCAAGTCGCTTACCGTGGAACAGCTTACAATGGTTGGCAGTCTCAACCGAACGCACCCAGTGTTCAGGAGACAATTGAGCGCTGTTTTTCGAAGGTTTTTGGAAATACTTCTGTTCCAATCGTGGGGTGCGGGAGAACGGATGCAGGCGTTCATGCGAAATCCTATTTTTTCCATGTAGATTTACCACACGTTTGGGACGAACAGCACATCTGTTTTAAGTTAAACCGAATGCTTCCTCCGGACATCAGTGCGATTGAGGCGATGAAAGTATCCTCTGAATTTCATGCACGTTTCCATGCGACCAAACGCACGTATCGTTATTTCCTTCACCAGCATAAAGATCCTTTTCAATTAGATCAAAGTTGGTATTTCCAACAGCCATTAGATTTTTCGGCCATGAATGCGGCTGCTCAGCGTTTGTTGGGTACTAAAGACTTTGGTTCCTTTTCCAAATTACATACCGTTGTCAAGACAAATATCTGTACCGTTTTTCATGCCGAATGGACTCAAACCGATGATCAATGGTATTTTGAAATCTCTGCCAATCGTTTTTTACGAAATATGGTTCGAGCGATTGTTGGAACCTTAATTGAAGTTGGATTAGGTAATCTTACCATTGATGATATCGACGCGATCATCGATGCAAAGGACCGTGGTCAAGCGGCGGTTTCCGTTCCTGCCCATGGCTTATTTCTGTGGGACATTGCTTATCCATTTTTGTCAGAAAAGTAACCCCAACAAAAAAGGCGACATTTCTGCCGCCTTTCCAATGTTCAATTTTGTTTTTATTCCTGATTGGACATGTATGCTCTGTATAGGTCAAAGTAGCTTTTTGTTTCTACAACAATTGCTCCACCAAGTGTATCTCCGTATTTTGCTGGAAGTCCACCAGTGTAGACCATCATTCTATTAATGGAACAACTTGGAACGCTAAACACTTCGTTGCTTTTGATACCATCCAAAATATAAATCATATCGCCTTTACGGGCTCCACGGAACATCAATTGTCCATCATCATCCACCTTGATTTCAGAAGACATGGAAGTCGCTAGTGTCTTTATATCAAATTTATTTGCGTTGTGCACTAAATCCTTTGACGTTAATTCCTTTACAGGTAATTCTCCATAGATTAAGCGAATTCGCGTACCAACGGGAACCGCTTTCATTGTTTGAACGGCATTCGTGTTCATTAAAATCGTTCCTAAATTACAATAGGCTTCGATTGGAACATCTACTGGAATTCCTTTCAAGGAATCTGTTTTATACACGATGTACATCGTGTATTTTCCTACGGGTACACTTGAGATTCGGAATCGACCATCAGCATCGGTCATGGCATAATATATTTTATCCTGATCTTCCACCACTGCGCGAGCATTGGGCAAGGGTTTATCGTCGTTAAAATTCATCACTTTGCCGATGATGTCACCTGTTACAGACTGAGCAATTGTGTTTCCTGCAAATATTAGCATCCACACTGCGAACCAACTTTTCATAGATTTTTGTTTTTTGGATTTCTTTAAAGATGTTGACTACGATGAAATTCCATAAAAGACAAAAAAAAGGCCCACATTGCTGTGAGCCTTTGACTATTTTATTTCCGTATTATTCAACGATTGTTGCACTGCTTGTTGTTAATTCGCGGTTTACTTTTTTGAAAAGTCCTTGTAAAACTTTTCCCGGACCAACTTCTACTACTTCGTCACAACCATCAGAAAGCATGTTATTCATGATTTGTGTCCATTTCACTGCTCCCGTTAATTGTAAAACCAAATTTTGTTTGATTTCAGCTGGATCAGAAACCGCTTTTGCATTAACATTCTGATACACGGGACATGTTGGTTGTGAAAAATGTGTTGCTTCGATAGCCGCTGCGAGTTCTTCGCGTGCGGGCTCCATCAAAGGTGAATGAAAGGCCCCGCCCACTTGTAGCATCATCGCTCTTTTCGCGCCAGCTTCTGTTAACATGACACACGCTGCTTCTACTGCTGGTATGGAACCAGATATCACTAATTGTCCAGGACAGTTATAGTTTGCCGGAACAACGATACCCTCGATTTCGGAACAGATTTTTTCCACGACGTCGTCTTCCAATCCAAGAATTGCTGCCATTGTTGAAGGTTGCATTTCGCATGCTTTTTGCATCGCGAGAGCACGTTGTGAAACCAAACGGAGTCCATCCTCGAAACTCAACGCTTTGTTTGCAACCAAAGCTGAAAACTCACCTAATGAGTGTCCTGCAACCATTGCCGGCTGAAATGACTCACCCAAACATGCTGCAAGAATTGTCGAATGTAAAAAGATCGCGGGCTGTGTCACTTTTGTTTGTTTCAACTCCTCTTCGCTTCCTTCGAACATGATTTTTTGAATATCGAATCCAAGAATTTCATTTGCTTTTTGGAACATTGATTTGGCTAAATCTGAATGTTCATATAAATCTTTACCCATTCCGGTGAACTGTGCACCTTGCCCGGGAAATACATATGCTTTCATAACGCTTAATTTTGGGGTAAAATTAATGATTCCTTTGGAATGTTATAATTGTCCATCGGAATGATAACGTCCGGCTTTAAAGATTCTCACTTTTTGAAGAATCCCATCAGCGTCATAATCATAGACTTTCCCATCCCACAACTGGCCATTTTTAAAATCTCCTTCCATCCAAATTTCATCGTTGTCGTTATACACTTTGTTATAACCATTTGTGACAAATTTCAATCCTTTCATCCTTGGATTGGTGATTTTTGGCGGATATATCATTGATTCCATGCTCGATACAGGTGGTTGGGGCTGCGGAATAGCTGAACTATTTTTCACGTTTAAAATTGTACCTGATGCAGATACCTCAAAAGATTCTATCAGATTTCCTTGAGTATTATAGCGATTTACCTTTCCACCTAAGGTTCCGTTTTTCATTGAATACTCCAAGGCAATTTTTCCATTCTCATGAAAATATTGAACATTCCCGGTTTCTTTTCCTTCGTTATTATAGATAGCCTTATAAGCAATGACCCCATTCTCATAATAGCGAACAAGAGTACCTTTGTATCCATTCTTTTCGAAACTTCCTTGTTCCTTGATATGTCCATTCGAGTAATAACGAGTAAATGATCCTTCAGGTCGATTATTGGAATAATTTCCTTTCAACTTTGGCGTTTTACCATCTTTGTGGTATTTCGTCCATATTCCTTCTTTTCTTCCATCAACATAGATTCCCTCCTCTACCTTTCCCGTTTTAGCGATTCCAGAATGAGGTTTATCTGCGCCAGTATAAATCCATTTGCCTGTTCGCTTTCCATGCGCATCTTTTTTATTCTGCGCTTGAACAAGGGACGTAAGCAAAATGAACAAGAAGATTAGGTGATATTTTATCATAATTAAAAACTAATGTAAAAGTATGAAAAGAAGGTAGAAATCTGTGAATAACTACTGAAAAATTACCTTCAAAAAACGAGAAGAAAAAAGTAATTTTGAATTCATTATGTTGACATTTAATCCACAGGAAATATCGGTTCAGCGACTTCATCAGTTGCTACTAGGGTCTATTGGTCCAAGGCCAATTGCATTTGCATCAACCATGAATGCTGCTGGACAAGCAAATCTGGCACCATTTAGTTTTTTTAATGTTTTTAGTGCGAATCCCCCGATTTTAATCTTTTCTCCGGCACGATCTGGCAGAACAAATGAAACAAAGGATACTTACAAAAATGTGAAGGAGCTTCCGGAGGTAGTCATCAACGTAGTAAATTTCGATATTGTACATCAAATGAGTTTGGCGAGTTCACCTTATTCTCCAGGGATAAGTGAATTTGAAAAAGCTGGACTTACGGCTATTCCATCAGAGACAATTAAACCCTTCCGCGTTGCAGAAGCACCTGTTCAGTTTGAATGTCGTGTAAATGAAGTGAAAGAACTTGGTAACGAGGGCGGAGCTGGAAACTTAATCATTTGTGAAGTATTGCGTATGCATGTGAGAGAAGACCTCATCGATGAAAAAGGACTGATTGATCAGCACAAAATAGACTTGGTTTCACGCATGGGGGGAGATTGGTACGTTCGAGCAAATGAACAGTCTATGTTCGAGGTTAAAAAACCAATTACGACATGTGGAATTGGCTTTGACGCACTTCCAAAGGACATCAGAAATAGTAAATTTTTAAGCGGAAATGACCTTGGTCAATTGGCTGGAATCGAAGAACTGCCAAATGAAACGGATGTGAACGAATATAAGCTGATTGAATTAAGCGAATTATTTGTATCTTTAGAAAACGACGCAGTCGAACTCGAAACACAACTTCATCAAAAAGCAAAAGCCCTTTTAAGCGAAAATAAGTTAGAAGAAGCTTGGCTCACTTTATTAGCATTTAACAATTAAATTATAATTCAATGTTTAAATTCACCGGAACCATCAAGGTTATCCAACCTACGCAACAAGTCACAGAGAAATTTGCTAAAAGAGAATTTGTTGTGACAGATACAACTTCAATGTATCCACAAGACATTATGTTTCAAGCAACACAGGACAAATGTAGCATGTTAGACAGCTACAATGTGAATGATCAAGTGGAGGTTTCATTTAACCTTCGTGGACGTGAGTGGACTAGTCCTCAAGGTGAAGTTAAGTACTTTAATACGATTGAAGCGTGGAGAATTGAGCGTCCAGGACAAGGAACTGGAATGCCTGCTGGCGGACCTTCTGCAATGTCTTTAGGTAATGCTCCTGCATCTACACCAAGCAGTCCAATAACGGCAGCTGAGGATGACGACGATTTACCATTCTAAGTAACAAGAATCATAAAAATGCCCCTAACGATACAGTTAGGGGCATTTTTTATTTGTACTCTTCGTGATTGTATCAATACATTAACATCGCTAAGCCGCAACCAACAACAATGCTCATTAATTTCATGAGGTTGAATTTGTGGTTCTCGGTTGTTTCAAAAATAATAGTGGTGGAAATATGTAGAAACATTCCAACTACAACCGCCAATATCACGTGAACATCTAGTCCAAGTTCGGCTGGAGAAACAGTAAATCCAAGTAGCACGCCTAACGGAGTCATTACTGCGAATAAACTAAGCACTAACCACGATTGAAGTTGACTTAACTTCGTATTTATCAATAAGGTCATTAAAGCAATCGCTACCGGAACTTGGTGAAAAATAATCCCCCAGAAAAGTGATCCATGTGCGTGCTCATGCGTATTCACAATACCCATATACTCATTACCTAATGGAATTCCTTCAATGATTGAATGAACAGATAGAGAAATAAATAAGACCCAAGGCAAGGGTTGTCCTTTGTGCACGTGCACGTGTCCATGTTCTATTCCTCCAGAAAAATACTCCAGGATTAATTGTACTAAAAATCCAAGTAGAATGAATATTCCCATTTTCGCTTGACCATCAGCATAAATATCTGGAATCAGGTGCTGAAAGATGATCGCTAATAAGAATCCACCACTAAATGCTAATGCTAATTTGATGAATTGACTTTTATTGGTCGCATTTAGGTATGTCACAACTAATCCACCTATAATTACGGAGGCAATAAGACCAATAAAAACTAGTGAGATATTCATTATTTTAACTGTGCTTGAAGGATTAAACGATCGGAATTTTCTTCGTTAAAAGATATCAAATCGTAGGACCCAAAGGTATTTACAATTTCGAATTTATCCGCTAACAAGGAATGAAAATCAGACAATTTTAGGGCCTGTACGCGTTCCATGAAGTGATTTACTTGTCCGTTTTCGATCACCTCAATGTGTTTAAAGATGTGTTTTCCGTCATAGTTACGTGTGATTTGAAAGGTAACTTCATCGATTACTTTCGTTTCTGAAGGAACTAAATTCTGTATGACCTTTGAAGCATTCATGAAATCAATCAAGACAGTGGCGCCAGGTTTCAACATATTCGAAATAGACTCACAAACGCGTTTGTTTTCCGATTCGTGATCAAAGTAACCAAAACTTGTAAATAAATTGAAAACGGCGTCAAATTGTTCATTTTCTAAGGCCTCTCGCATGTCGTGCGTTTGAAAGCGCAAACGATCATTAGACCATTGACTTGCAAGAGAAATGCTGTTTGGAGATAAATCTACACCAAGGACATCGTGTCCAAATTCACTTAAATATTTGGCATGTCGCCCTTTGCCGCAGGCTAAATCCAATAATTTAGACCCCAATGGTAAGTTTAAATGGTTAATGAGATTTTGAATAAAACGTTCTGCTTCCTGTTCATCGCGATTTTGATAGAGTAAATGATAATAACCCGTATCAAACCATTCTTCAAACCATTCTTTTTTTGACATGTTCAAAATTACCATTTTGTTTTCTAAAAAGTGAAAAGAGAATTTGAATGTTTGTTGTTTTCAGCTGAATATTTTGTATTTTTGACATTATTTTCTGTTATGTCTGAATTTTTTGCGCTAATTGAAAAGTATAATTTCTGGAACAATCCAATAAAAACAGGTTGTTTAAGGGAAAAATACTTACATCAACTTTTGCTCTTCAAGGATACCCGATTAGTCAAGGTACTTGTTGGTCAACGACGAGCAGGTAAAAGTTTTGTGCTCAGACAATACATCGACCACCTCATAAAAAATGGGGTTCCGCCACAAAACACATTATACATCAACAAGGAATTTACGGACTTCGACAGTATCGAAACGTATCAAGATTTAACGAAGGTAATTAGAGAATATGAATCGCACTTTCAAATAGAAGGAAGACTTTATGTGTTTATTGATGAAATACAATACATAAAGGACTGGGAAAGGGCTGTCAACTCATTGTCTCAGGATTTCACTTTAGATATTGATCTATTCATCACCGGTTCTAATTCCGAAATGTTATCTAGTGAACTTTCAAGTTTACTATCAGGAAGGTATGTGCAATTCCACATATTACCATTTTCCTTTGATGAATACTGTTCCTTTCACAAAAGAGAAAAAAACAGAAAAAACTACCTAAAATTTCTCCACGAAGGAGCATTGCCAGAATTGTACCATTTACCAAACGATGAAAGTAAATTCCACTACTTGTCTTCATTAAAGGACACCATTATCCTTCGTGACATCGTACAACGATTTTCCATAAAGGACACTTCCCTACTCTTGGATATATTTGCTTACCTCACGAATAACGTATCTAATTTATTTTCAGTGAATAATGTGGTGAACTATTTCGAGAGTAAAAAACGTAAAACGAATTATGAAACGGTTGCCAACTACATTCATTACCTAAATCAAACGTTCATCATACATCGCTGTGATCGTTATGACATCAAAGGAAAAGAGTTACTAGGAGGCAATGTAAAATACTATTTAAATGACCTTTCTTTTCGCACTTATTTATTTGGAAGTAATGCTCTCTCCTATGGGAATCTATTAGAAAACAGTGTGTTTCTTGAACTTGTACATTTTGGATTTGGAGCGCAAGTTGGTGCTTTAAGGAACAAAGAAATTGATTTTGTCGCCTATCGAAATGGAGTGACACTGTTCATTCAAGTGGCGTACACGCTCACAGATGACAAAACATTTAACCGTGAGTTTGATAATTTAATGTCCTTGAAAAACAATCATCCCAAACTTATCGTTACGATGGATGAACTTCCCATAAAAGAAAAAGACGGCATATACCTTGTTCCTGTTTGGGAATTGACTGATTTTTTGGAAAGTTTGACTACATTCACCACGAAATAAACATGGGTTTCATGAAGAAAATTGGACTAACAGGAGGAATTGGTTCTGGCAAAACAACAATCGCTCATATGCTAGAAGCAATGTCCTACCCTGTTTATTATTCCGATAACCGTTCTAAGGAATTATGTGACAGTGACGAAGGAATTCGCTCTCAACTCATCTTGTTATGTGGTGAAAAAGCATATGAAAACGGACACATGAATCGTCCTTACTTGAGCGAATGCATCTTCTCGAATCCTGATTTGAGAATCAAGGTCAATGAAATCATTCATCCTGTTGTGAGAAAGGACTTTGAAATGTGGTCAGCGAAACAAACAAGCCCATTGATTTTTAATGAAGCAGCCATTTTGTTTGAAACAGGTGCTTATCAACAGTTCGATGCCGTTGTATTGGTTTGTGCGCCGATTAAGGAACGTATCGAACGCGTCATGCTCCGGGATTTATGCGACAAAGCAAGTGTGGAAAGCCGTATAAAAAGCCAATGGCCGGAGGAGCAAAAAAGAAAGTTAACGAATTATTGCATCGAAAACGATGGACTTCATCCGATTCTTATTCAAGTGGAGGGTATTATAACGAGCTTATTGTCCTAGTAAACCATTTTAATGGTAATGACCTTGTCTTTGTCTAATTTCACCGCACATTCCTCAAAACTTGGAGCCGATAACTTTGGACGCATGTTATTGGAGAATGCATAAGCTTCCGTAGGGATACCAAAGAAATTTTTATCACAAATTTTATTGCTGTTGTCATCATGGTAAACGACAATGGCATATTTCCCTGATTCCAAATCCGTAAATTCAAATTTCACTTCTGGGGCTTTTGCATCCAATCTAGCTAATCGATGTGTTTTTCCTGCTTGGGTAAACACAGCAGGATTTTTATAAAGTGCGAATTCAATTAAGCCCTTACTATGCTGAATGGCATTTACTTTTACCGTTAAATCACAAGTAGATTTTATTGTTTCCGTTTTAAAAGGAAAGAGAACATAACTTAGGGTAAAAACACCTGCGAACAACTTAAACATAGAAAATGATTAATTGATTTTCAAATAAACACCTAATGTCATCTGTTTGTTGTTCAAAGAAAAAATTGAATTTCCGACATTTTGAATCCACTCCTTCCATGCGCCGAATTCATATCCATTACTTAGGTCTCTTTGACCCTCATAATAAGAGATTTTACATCCAAAGCGTTTGGTGAAATTAAAAGAAGCATATGCGAAATAACCGTAGTCGAGCTTTGAATTTGTATTTTCACTTACCACTGTACCTAAATCTGTGCTATTCGATGCGAATGCTGCGATGGATGAATAATCGGTTGTCATGCTTCCTGCTACTCTGTAGCGACACTCAATCCCACCACCTACATGCAACTTCCAGGCATTCAGTTGGAGTCCGACTGGCAATGAGATCATATCAGCTGTCGTCAATTTGTCACTTGTATAGGTTGCTTGCAAACTTCCGTCTGTATTATAAGCATTTTGAGAAGTAACATAACGCCCATTGGTTTTCACGTATCCCAAACCGGAAAACACAGTAGCGAATTTCAACACCGTGTAACTTAATTCTACTCCACCACTTGCGGCAAACTTCCAATAAACTTTTGGGTCCAATTCATTTTGTTGAACTAAGTTTGTTACCGCGGATACATCTTGTTTATTCAACCCTGTCTCCGCGTGAAGTGTCCATTTCCATTGCGCATTCGATTGAAATCCAATAAGAAAAAAGGCACCGAAAAGTAATATAAATCGACTCATATTATCCTAAAAATGGGTATTTATAATCCGTTGGCGGAACAAATGTTTCTTTAATTGTTCTCGCAGAAGACCAACGTAAAAGGTTCATCGCTGCTCCTGCTTTGTCATTTGTTCCAGAACCTCTAGCACCACCAAATGGTTGTTGTCCAACAACTGCACCTGTTGGTTTGTCATTGATGTAGAAGTTCCCTGCCGCATTCACCAATTTTTTGGTTGCTAATTGAATAGCATAGCGATCGTTCGAAATAATTGATCCTGTCAAAGCATACTCTGATGTTGAATCTAACATCTCTAACGTTTCTTCAAATTGATTTTCATCATATACAAACACCGTTAAGACCGGACCAAAGATTTCTTCACACATTGTGCGGAATTTTGGATTGGAAGTTACGACAGTTGTTGGTTCAATGAAATATCCTTTGGATTTATCATAAGATCCTCCAGTAATGATTTCAGCATCACTTTGTCCTTTGCAATAATCGATGAATCCTGCAATTTTATCGAAAGCTCTTTCATCAATAACTGCATTGACAAAGTTGCTCGTATCTTCAGGTGTTCCCATTTTGAACGAATTCACTTGTTCTGTGAAGATGCGTTTCACTTCCGGCCAAATGTTTGAAGGAACATAAGCACGTGATGCTGCGGAACATTTTTGACCTTGGAATTCAAAGGCTCCACGGGACATTGCCGTTGCCACCTCTGCAGCGTTTGCTGATTTGTGAACCATGATAAAATCCTTTCCACCTGTTTCTCCAACGATGCGTGGATATGTTCGGTAATTATCTAGGTTAGTACCAATTTCTTTCCAGAGGTGACGGAAAACACCCGTTGATCCTGTGAAATGAAGTCCGGCAAAATCTCTGTGTTTGAAGACGATGTCTCCAGCGACTGGACCATCCACAGTTATCATGTTAATGACGCCATCTGGAACTCCAGCTGCTTTAAATAAATCCATGATTACTTGAGCAGAATACACTTGTGAATCAGCCGGTTTCCAAACAACAACATTTCCCATCATTGCTGGAGCAGCACACAAATTCGCTGCAATGGAAGTAAAGTTGAACGGAGTAATCGCGAAAACGAATCCTTCCAATGGACGGTATTCCAATCGATTCCACATCCCTGGCAAGGATTCAGGTTGTTCTTTATAAATCTGCGTCATGTATTGTACATTGAAGCGGAAAAAATCAATCAACTCGCACGCCGCATCAATTTCTGCTTGCATCACATTTTTCGATTGAGCCAACATTGTTGCTGCATTCATGCGATTACGGAAAGGACCTGCTAATAAATCTGCTGCCTTTAAGAAAATCGCTGCTCGTTCTTCCCACGGAAGTTCTGCCCATGCTTTCTTTGCTTGTAAAGCGGATTCAATCGCATCAGTTACATGACTTGCATCTCCTAGATTGAAATGTCCAAGCACGTGTGCGTGGTCATGCGGAGCCGTCATCGCTTTTTTCGTGTTCGTACGAACTTCTTTTCCACCAATATACATTGGAACATCAATTGGAGCTTGACTCCACATGCCTTTGTATGTTTGAATTAATGAATTCGTTTCTGCCGTTCCAGGTGCATAAGCTTTCACTGGTTCGTTGATGGCAATTGGGGTTTTAAAAAAAGCGTTTGACATAACTATTGAATTTTCAACAAAGATAATAGAATAGTTATTCGTGAACGTATCTCTTGATACGAAGGAAGGATTTCCGTACGAATCGCGAAATAAATACTACCTTTGACACACATGTTTTTAGCCCAATTACACCTGATAAATTTCAAGAATTACGAAGATGTAGAAGTCGATCTATGTCCAGGAATTAATGGGCTAGTCGGTCAAAACGGAAGTGGAAAAACGAACATCCTCGATGCGGTATATTACCTCAGCATGTGCAAGTCCTATTTAAATGCGATTGACCGTCAGAACATTCGTTTCGACCAATCTTTTTTTTCCATTCAAGGTAAATGGAATTTAGACAATCAAGAACAGAATGTTCATTGTGCGTTAAAAAATGGTGGCAAAAAAACAGTAAAGCTGAATAAAAAGGAATACGAAAAGTTAGCAGATCACATTGGGAAATTCCCAGTGGTTTTTATCTCACCGTATGATGGTGATTTAATTGCAGACGGATCCGAAATGCGTCGTAAATGGATGGACGGGATTTTATCTCAATTAGACAAAGTTTATTTAGAAGAAATTCAACGATACCATAAAATCCTTGAACAGCGGAATGCCCTTTTAAAGAACATGTTTGAACACCGACTATTTGACATTGACTCAATTGAAGTATGGAACGAACAATTGATTCCTTGTGGAAATTACATCCATCAGAAAAGAGCGGAATTTTTAGCCGAATTCATTCCTGTTTTCAAACGTTTTTACGCTGAAATCGGACTCGACTCGGAAGATGTTGAACTCGAATACCGATCTCAACTCAATGAAAAACCTTTCGGGGAATTATTAAAGGACTATGCTAAAAAGGATGCGGCTACACAGTATTCGAATGCCGGCATTCACAAGGATGATTTGATTTTCAGCATTAAAAATCATCCAGTAAAAAAGTTTGGTTCACAGGGGCAACAGAAGTCGTTTGTCATCGCACTACGTTTGGCACAATACGACTGGATGAAGCAACACAAAGGATTAAAACCCGTTTTATTACTCGATGATATCTTTGACAAGTTAGATAATGACCGCGTGCAACGATTGATTGATTTGGTCACTGCTGATTACTTCGGACAAGTAATTGTTACGGATTCGGATCCAGAGCGTATGAAGCAACTTTTTGATTCCATTCAAACAGAAAAACGTCTTTTTCAAGTGAATGAACAACAACTTTCCTTGATTTTATCCTAACTTTAATCCATGCGCGAAGACAACAGACGAAGTTCAGATGAAGAACCATTAAAAGACCTCATCGATAAATTCTTAAAAGCCTATTCTTTAGAAGGTAAAATGAAGGAATATGATATCATTGCTGCTTGGCCAGAGTTGATGGGTCCTGCTGTCGCGCATCGCACGAAAGAAATACACATCAAACATCAAACCTTGTATTTAAAAATTGACTCTTCTGTAATGAGAGAAGAATTATTAAATGGCAAGCAAATCATTATTGAGCGCGTGAATAAAGAAGCGAAATGTCAATTAATCAATGACATTTGGTTTTCCTAATTACTTCAGATCCGCTTTACTAAATTGGAATAACCAATTGTAAAGTTCATCAGTGCGGAATGCTTTTTCTAAATCACCATGACTCGCTCCTTGACGCACCGTGTATTTCAGATTAGTACCACCATTACACGCCTTGATGGATTTCACCATTTTTTCAGATTCGCTAATTGGAACAGCGGTATCCAAGTTTCCATGTTGAATCCAAACTGGAATTGTTGAAAGGTTACAGCCATTTTTTGGATTACCTCCACCACACAATGCTACAGCTGCAGTGACAATCTCTGGGTATTCACCGGCAAAATTCAAGGTTCCATATCCACCTAAACTCATTCCCGTCACGTAGACACGATTGGTATCCGTATCAAATTGTTTCTGAACGAAGCGAAGAACGGATAAAATTTTAGCGGGTTCCCAAGATTTTCCTGCGGCAACTTGAGGTGCAATAACGATTGCTGGTATTTTTCGTCCTTTTTCAATTTCATGAATGACGCCATATCGCTTAACCAAATCTAAATTATTTCCTGATAGGCTTCTTCCGTGAAGAAAAATCAACACAGGTGGGTTGTTTTTTAGAATGCTGTCTGCAGGCAAGTGCAATAAAAATGGATAATCAGCTTGATTATGAATGGATTTAAGCTGCGCGGAGAGTTGCAGAGATAAAAATGTGATGCAAAAGAGGAGAATTTTTTTCATACACAAATTTAAAGGAACGTGATTGATCCGCCAAGTTGATTTTTCAACACTATAAATCTTGGTTATTCACAAGTTATGAACAAGTTTTACGAGTCGAATCTTGATTTTTTCATCAAGGGGACACTCCATCCGATTGCAACACCTAGCCCATAATTAAATTCAAGAAATCCCGCTTTTCGTGTTTCAACAAATGCTTTTGTAAAAAAGCGGTCCGCAAACCAATACGAACAGCGCACCCCGGCTGAAGCCGAATATAGAAGGTAGTTCTTTCCTACGTCTGAATTAGCTGGAACGAAATCAAAGCCAAGAACATTCACATACGGAGAAATATCCCAACGATATGAAATTGGGATGTGGTAACTTATTCCATCTGGGATAGCCATAATCATTAATCCGAAAAGGATTGACGTTCCGATACCCTTTGGCGTCCATGAATTATTAATTGCCCAACCCATAAATGCTGGACCACCAATTAAACCCATCGAACCATGCAGCTGAACAATGCTATCCATACGTGCTTGAACTTCGAAGTTCCAATTAAGTGTCCATTTTGGACGGAATTGATATTCACTCGTCCAACCATAACTTTTATAAGTGGTTTTCCCTGCAAATCCCATTGAACACTTTGGGTAATGTTGCCATTTCGAGGCCTCCATTTGACAATTACTTGAAAATGAAAATCCAAGATTGAAAAAAAAAGTGAAAAGTAACAAGCGAAATAAATGCATGTTTAATGATTTTCAAGTTTGTAAGATATTCCTATTCCGAGTACTGATTTGAATTGTGTTCGCGGACCAAAACCCCCATAAATATCTCGGATTTTTATGTCGTCATCATAGACTAAATTCCATTGCGCTGTAGCTGAAAAAAGGGAGTTTACGCGAAAAAGAAAGAGCAATTCTGCATTTACATCGATGTTTTGCGGATTATTTAAGTAATTACTAAATAATTCTAATTTTGACTTCATTTCGATGTTCTTCGCTAAATTTCGGTTCCATTTCATTTTTAAAAATGCTCCATATTCTTGACGGAAGCGGGCTCCTTTTTCCACACCAAAAGCACCGGCAGCGGAAAGGGAATCATCTAAGACAAACGTTGACTTGAAGGCAATGGAAGAAAAGAAAATGGAAAATTGATCTCCTTTACGTAAATCTGTCCCGAGTGCCAAATTTAAATATCCCGGAGCCATAAAAGTTGATACAACCACAGAGTCATTCGGATAGGAGAAGCCATTCACCATCTGCGTTTTAAATCCCGCAGCAATTGTCAAAAAGAAGTCCTTCGATAAGAGCATTCCAAAAGTACTTGCCAAATCGAGTCTGTCATCTGTTTTTTGAAGCCCAACACCTGAAATGTTATCCAAATATTTGATGCCACCTAACGCAAAACTTGCATCATTGGTCCATTTGACATTGTTTTTCGTGTAATACGCACTTGCACCGATTGAACCAATCATAGAAATATTGTTTCGTCCACCAGCGTTCCAATTCACAAATGATGACTGCGTACCACTCAACGAATAAAGGGATTTTAATTTCCAGGATTTTAAAGAATCCACCTTCACTTGAGCGAAATTCATCGTCCAAGAAAGCAGAAAAACAGAGAGAATGTATGTATTTTTGGGTCGCATTGTCTTATCAAGCACAAAATTAATGGACAAAATCACGTTATCGCTTCTTTTGTTGTGGAATATTTCAACAAGTCATTGTTTTTCACAACAAATCGACTATTCTGCAAAGGAAAATTGGGCCGTATTACCGGGGGCCTATCCAAAGGAATTAGCTAGCCAAATTCACGACACGAGTTTATGGTCGTCGGTTGATGTATTTTACGTGTATCCAACTTTAATGCTCGATAAAAAAGATACGCGTTGGAATATGGATTTAAGCGATCAAGAGCAGCAACAAAAAGTTATTGGAACCGCTGTGAAATACCAAGCAAGCGCTTGGGCAGAAGCAGGAAGAATGTTCGTCCCATATTACCGACAAGCACACATTCGTTCATACGAATTACTGGAGAAAGGTGGTCGCGAAGCTTTACTTTTAGCTTATGAAGACATCAAAAATGCCTTTCAATATTACCTAGATCATTACAATCATGGACGTCCAATCATTCTTGCCGGACACAGTCAAGGTAGTACACATTTGAGAATGATTCTTGAAGATTTTTTTGACAACAAAGAACTTCGAGGACAATTAGTTGCAGCATATATTCCTGGAATTGGGATATCCCATAATGAA
>CANHMH010000009.1 GCA_947461635.1 Flavobacteriales bacterium
GTTCCGTCAGCGTTCCAATCTATTAATGGAAAATAGTCGAATGGAAATCAGGGGCTTAAGTAAGCGTGTTTTTTTGACGGATTTAGGAGATCTTGAAATCAGTTTGAATCCAAAGGAAAAAGCACTATTCCTACTCTACCTCAATCATCCAGAGGGAATTATGCGCAGCCATTTAATTGATCACCGAGTGGAATTAAGAACCTATTACGCAATGATTAGCCAGCAAGCTTCGAATGAATTAATTGACGATTCCATTTCGCGTTTAACGGATGTGACAGATAACAACATGAATGAAGTCATGGCGCGTATTCGAGCGAAATTTCGTCAAGCAGTTGGAGGCCAACAATTCGAAGATTACAGCATTATGGCCACTCCAGAGGGGACACATAAAATTCGCTTAAATCGAGAGTTAGTGAAATTTATCTCTTAATCTAAAAGAATACAACACATGAAAAAAACAGCATTCATCCTTGGGCTTACCTTGATCTTGGCGCTTTTCTCTTGGAGGGAAATCACCAGTCAAAAGACCGTTCGATCAAGTCTTGTAAAAACAGTAACGAAATCCGAAGTAAAATCGCAAGGATTTGAGGAGGACAGTATCATTGATAATCCTAATCTCCTAAAGTATGTCGAGCATGTACGCTGGCAAAGCACACAGGACGTCACCTATGATCCAAGTTATTTTACATTGAGCTATCCAAATGGTGATGTTCCTGCAAATAAAGGCGTTTGCGTAGATGTTCCCATCCGAGGATTGCGCGCAGTTGGCATCGATTTACAGAAATTAGTACATGAAGATGTGCTGTCAAATTCAAGTGCATATCACATTACGCGTGCAGATAAAAATATTGACCATCGTCGCTGTGTGAATTTAATCACCTATTTCAAGCGCAAAAAACAGCAAATACCAGTAACGGACAACGCAGCTGATTATCGTCCAGGCGACATCGTTTTCTGGGACATCGCCCGCGGTCACGTCGGCGTTGTTACGAATGTGAAAGTCCCTGGAACCAACCGGTATTTTTTGGTGCATAATATTTGTTGCGGTCCACAAATGGAAGATTTTTTGTTTGCTGCGCCAATCGTTTGTCATGTTTCAATTGAAAAAGTACTCCATGAAAATCTACCTTGACTTCGACGGCACCGTTGTCGAACATTATTTCCCGGAAATTGGCGCAGAGAATCCGAATGCGCTTAACGTGATTTCACGATTGCAGTTAGCAGGACACGAGATTATTCTCAATACCTATCGTGCAGACATCGACCAGAAACATGTAGAAGAAGCCTTGGATTTCATTCACTCTTTTGAGCTCCTCAAAAATCCCATTGAAAAATTTCTCCCGCAGAAATTGGAACCTCGGTCCTTTGACTTAGAAAGGGCAAAAGACAGCAATCAATTGTACATTGACGACATTGCCGAAGGAATCCCCATGAGACGCAACATCGCTTTGGAATACGGTATGATGGTCGATTGGATCGAACTAGAGAAAAAGTTGGAAGAAGCGGGATTTTTCGAATCGATTATTAACAACTAAAATCCAGCACTCAACAACATGGAAAACGGAGCTTATGCACTCTTGCCCTTACTTGGCGTTTTAGCCTTGATCAGTCGTGTGAGAGAAAACCGAAGAAAGAATAAATCGGAATCAAAACTCGAGGAAATAAGGACACCATCCTTTCAAATACCAGAAAAAATTGGCGGTGTAATTCTAGACGAAGCAGAACAATTGGAATGTGTATGGAATGAATTAATCAAAGTGCATAAAGAGAGTAATTGGCGCTTTGGTATTTATGAAAGTGAAAATTATGTGGAAACAACATTTGCCATTTCAGAAGAGATGCAAACAACATACCGCTACCTCATTTATGAGCAAAACCTACATTTCGATGTAAGGGTGATCGATTCCTTTCCAACAGAAATTACTACAGATCTATTTGTTTTAGCTTCACATTTCAATAATTTATTGATGTTCGGAAAAGTGGTTGTAAATGTAAATCGTAGCAACGTACTTTTTAGTTATCAGAATGAAGTTTCACTTTATTCCGTGTTCCCTGAAAAAATTGACCACCATATAAGTCGACACTTTCACATTTCGAGGGATGTATACTGGGCCTTTCAAAAATATTTGACTGAGCGCGAAGAACCAGTGATTATCATTGGTGAATTATTAAATATGCAAAGAATGCGCCAAGAAAATCCCAACGATTAGAAAGATCGAATACCTTTGAGTATGTCAACAAATGATCAAACCTTTTATTACCTCGAACATCTTTGTGAGTACCTCATATTCTGGAAACGCGACGTTGAATTCCGAGATGCAATAAAGCATTACCGATTGGATAAGTCAAGCAAAGAATTTTCCTTTTTCGCGAAATGTCCCGAAGAAATTTTGGACATCCATGTTTATCAAATTTATGGTGGTGAATTGCATCAAGTGGATTCCATTTATCATACACCACGTCGATTTTTCTTCACGAAAACGAAATTAACAAGGGATGAATTGGATGCTTCCTTAATGGCGCATAATTTCATAAAAACAGGAGATTTGTATGTTCATAAATATATGATTGCGTTCAAGCACCTAGAAGGGGTCATCTTCGCTTCAAAAAATTGCAAGAAGTATCTTGGGGATTGAATGGATTGATTAAATTAACCTTTTGAATTAAAAAGCACCCATTTTAACTTAAATCACCATTCGAAAAATAGTTCACTTCGAAATGTATCCATATCTTCGCGCCTTAATTGAAAATAGTACTGATTCAAGCATGCATCAGTTCGATAAATTTGACCTATGAAACGCATCAACGAATACAAGAAATTATTTCAGATTGAAAACCAAATCGATTTGGCGGAATTAAAATCGACTTACCGTAAATTGGTGAAGCAATGGCATCCGGATAAATTTCAAGATGGTGATCCTTTGAAGGAAGAAGCAGCGATTATGGGTCGACAAGTAACGGATGGATACCATTTTTTGGTAAGCATCGCACCGGAAACCAAAGAAGCAAATTTGGCGGAATATACGGTAACCATTAACGAATGTATGATTGCGGATTTCAAACATAAAGGACTCCTATTGGAAATCACATTTACAGATGGTTCTACCTACGAGTATTTTGGTGTCAATGCTAATGTCTACAAAAAACTCATTAACTCAGATAAACAAGTTCGTTTTGCAAAGCGCTTTATCTACGAAAGCTACTTGTACCGTAAATCGAAGAAAGGAAATCAAGCTGAGGAATAAGAAACTGCTTTTTTGTTCTGTGCAAATATTTGAAAAAATCAGCTTTGAATGGAGTGAAATTTAGTGCAACTACCTTCCGAAATTATATCAAATTAAACCCCTTATTGTCTTACTAGAACTGGCATTCCAACTACGACATTGTCATAAACAAGCGGTGCCATTTTGGGTGGGATATTGACACAACCGTGAGAACCTCCGCTTTGGTAAATACTAGCTCCAAATCGTCTTCTCCAAGTTGCATCATGCAAACCGTAACCTTTGTAAAAAGGCATCCAATAAGAAACAAACGAAGCGTAACCGGGACCTCTCAATGTTTTGTTTCTTACTTTGACAAGGATTTTATAATCACCAATTGGTGTGTTTCGCTCCAAGCGCTCATTTCCCGTTACAACATCTGTTTCTAGAATTAAGCTACCTCCTTTAAATAACCACAACTTTTGCTGTGAAATACTTACCTCTACAAAATCAGTTAATCCTTCTTTGATGCCTTTTGGTAAACCTCTCTGCACCAATACGATTTCTCTTTTTGCCGTTTTACCCGTTGGGATTAATTTGATTAATTCATCAATTTCATTTGGTATATTCATTCGGAAAAATTGTTCTTGCTTCGTTGTGTCCAACGGGTCGAGTTTCGCCATTTCCTCCAATACCTCACCAAGTGGTTTTTCGATTTCCTTTGCAATTTTTTGTAAGTAGGTTTGGGTAGAGATGTAATCAACCTTTACCTTTAATTCATTATCCAATGAAAGCCAAGGACCAAAAGTACGTTTGTCTAAGGTGAAACTTTTCGACTCGAAATTAATTTTAACATTAGACTTTAAGCATTCTTCTAATGCTTTTTTAGCTACCTTCAACTCCTTTGAATCCTTTTTGTATTTGGGTTTCAAGTATAAATCTGCTTTTGTTAAATCGATTGAATTACCCTTTTGTTGAATTAATTTCATCATTCGTATTCGAAGATTGGCAGTATCAACCTCAGTGCCCTGAAATTCTTCTTCTAAAGTGAAGTCATTCTCTTTATATATGTACGTTGCATTGCGCGAAGCCTCGAAAGGTAAATCATGAATGACTCCTAAAAAATTAGTCAATCCGGAATCTAATGCGACGCTTTTCCACGTTGAATCCTTCCAATTCTTTTTATCACCAACTTGATTGGTTTGAATTAAAAACTCATATTTCTTCGATTTTTTACTTGGCAAAGCAACTGAAAAAGCTACATCCAATTGATTGTCTCCGGTAATTTGAATGATTAAGCTATTTGAAGGAAGTTTCTTTTTTTCTTTTACTGGTTTTTCTTGATTTCCATTTTCACAAGATAAAAGACCTGAAAAAGCAACTAATAATACAGCTAAACACTTGAAATATTGAAACATGCAGTCGAAATTTTGTTCGGTTATTAACTCTCTTAAAATATATTACCATGAATTGAAAGATAAAATTAAGACTAAAAACTGTGATAAAAAAAATAGTGGCTTCACAATGAATCTTTTAGTGAAGTTTCAACTCATTTATTTATAAAACTGAAAGTTTCGCATACTTCCCAAGCTTATAAACCTCGACATGCGAAGTGTAGATTTCTTACGAGTGGAAAAAGGAAGATTTAAATTCAATCGTAATAAAGGGTGTTCGCTTCAATTAAGGTTTAATTAATTATTTACAGAAAAAATTAAAAGTTTATTTTATTTAGTAAATTGCAAAAAATTTAATCAATGAAAACAAGTCTATTTTTTATTCTATTTTTCCTTTCTCAAGGATCGTTCATGGCTCAATCAATTCGTGATTTCAAGGTTAAAAATGAAGCGAATGCCACAGAAAGAACGAAAATGTTAGATCTTCTTAGAAATCAAATTAAAAACGATATCGAACAAGATGTCATTTTTGTTGTCAATCACTTTTTGGTTTCTGGAAACTATGCATGGATGGAAGGAACCGTACAAAGAAAGGATGGAAAAACATTAAAATTCCCGGGTGATTATTACGATTGTTGTCATGTTGAGGCAATCTTTAAAAGAGTAAATGGTACATGGATTTTAAAAGAAGAAGGTGCTTTCTCTACGGATGTTTGGTATTCTTGTATTCACGATCGTTTTCCTGATGCTGATACTCGAATATTCTCTGCAAACGTTAGAAATATGATGAACTGCGACTAATATGTACTACTTCTTATTTATTGTATTTTCTTTTTTCAGTTCAAGTGATGAATCTGTGTTTCTTCGTGCATATCCAGGAATCATTAAAAGCATCGATCAAAATAAGGTGAATTTTAAATCTGGAAAGAATCTAGCCTACAATGATTTTGCAAAAAAATCCACCAAAGAATTATTGGAGAATCCAGATATCGAAGATCAATTGTATTACACCTATAATACCGAAGGACCAGAAAAGAACAATGACGCAGGTCGAATCCGTAACGATGCGTTTTTTAAAGAAATTTATGGACACTCGAAAGAGGAAGTTGCTAAAAACCTCACCACAGTTACTTGGTGTCCAAAATTGGTGAATGTTAAACTCAATTTTTCCAAGGTGAATAATGCGCACGTGGCCTTGACAAACGTTTCCAAAGAGTTAGATGAACATCCGGAATGGAAGAAGTATTTAACTAACATTGGCGGAACATTTAATTGGCGGAACATAAGTGGTACAAATCGTCTGAGTGCACATTCCTTTGGGATTACGATTGATATCAATACCTCCTATTCAAATTATTGGCAGTGGGATTGTGGCTGCAAAGATGAAAGTAAAAGTTTATCTTACAAGAACCGAATTCCTATGGGAATCGTTGAGATATTCGAAAAACATGGCTTCATTTGGGGTGGAAGATGGAAACATTATGACACCATGCACTTTGAATACCGTCCAGAGTTCTTTAAGTAATTTTATACAATTTAGCCCGCTGAAAAGATATTCATTGCGTCAAAAATCATAAAATTTAAAAATCAGCGACTCTAATTTTCTTTACACTAATTCGATCTCGCTCAAAATCAGGGTTCCATTTAAAAGGCATTCCAATTCAATCTCTTTGCAAGCTGAGGACTCAATGTCCAACACATCACCTGCATTCAGTATTTGATCAAAGCAACGAAATCGTCCCGTATGAATAAAAAGAATGATTCGTTTGTGAGCTAAGGAAACTAACTCTTGTTGCGATTCCTCCAATGTAAACGCACGTGTAGAACCAACTGCTTGAGCATTACACATGAGGTTGAAATCACGAACCTTCCCAATACTTTTTGTCGCCCAAGATCCATCGAAAGTGTCTTGATCGTACGGCTTCAAGTGTTTTTGATAACGTCCTTCGTGAATTAAAGTCATCGATCCTTCCAAAACCATGAGAATGCGTGTCAAGCCACTGAAATCGGAAAAGGTACTTTGTTCCGCTTCCACCGTTGCTGTACTAATGCGAAAAATGAAGTCGCGCTTGAGAAAATCACTTTCAATAGGATACTTTACGAGTTCAGTTGTCGTGCCGTTCGCCCAAGCATTCGCGGAAAATTGATGTGCAGGTTGGTAGTTGATTTTCATGTGGTGAAATTATATTCAAAAATAGTTTTTTTCATTTGTTAATGTGCTAATGTTTCAATGTGCTAATGTGCTAATGTGCTAATGTTTCAATGTGCTAATGTTTCAATGTGCTAATGTTTCAATGTGCTAATGTGCTAATGTGCTACCGTTTATCGGTCTGATATGAAATCTTTGTATCAACGACTAAAAATAATTTACTAAATTCGTTCAAACTAAAAAAATGAAACATTTACTACTTTTAAATGGCTTATTTCTTTCTCTTAGCATTTTTGCTCAGGTACCGAGTTATGTTCCACAATATGGACTTTTAGGTTACTATCCATTCAACGGAAATCCTAATGATGTCAGTGCGAATGCCGCAAACTTAACAAACAATGCTGCTGTGCTAACAACGGATCGTTTTGGGACTGCCAATGCGGCATATTCCTTTAATGGTGTCAATCAGAATTTAATCAATAACACACCAAACTTTACATTTAATCCCGCTTCAAGTTTCACGTATTCTTTTTGGTATAATCGCAATGTAACATCCGTAAACGGTGTGTTAATTATGAACGCGACAAATGCTGCTGGAAACTTTATTTGGATTTTTCAAGCCGGAGCGACAAATTCACAGTTCGGAACGAATAAACAACAATCAGCATGGATTTGGGCACCAACACCTTCCACAACAAGCGTTTGGACACACATCGTTTGTGTTTATAATGCAGGGACAATGACCTTATACAAAAACAATGTTCAAGTAGCAACGGCAACCTTTACTCACACAAATGTAACGAGTGCAAATATGCCATTGTACATCGGACGTGGTGTTGGAGGAGATTTCTACAACGGCAAAATGGATGATGTCGGGATTTGGAATCGTGCTTTAACAGCTTGTGAAATCAATGATTTATACAACAGTTCAAATTCCCTAACAGGAGTAAGCGCTGGACAAGATGTGAGTAGTTGTAATAACCAAGCCATAACATTGAATGGATCTGGAGCACTTAATTATTTCTGGAACCAAAGTGTATCGAATGGTGTTCCCTTCACTCCTACTTCCAATGGAACGTATCTGGTCACTGGATTCAATGCGAATGGTTGTTCTGCTTGGGATGAAACCAATGTTACGTTGGGACAATTGAGCATCAATGCCGGACAAGATTTAGCTGTTTGTCCAGGAGATACCGTCACCCTTTCAGCAACGGGAGCGCAAACATACACATGGACAAACTCGGTCACGAATAACCAACCGTTTATTGCCACTCAAAGCGGAACCTACATCGCAACTGGAGTTGATGGATCTTGTACGGATACGGATACTTTACAGATTAATGTTCTTCCCTTGCCACAAATTAACGCAGGAAACGACACCGTACTTTGTGCTGGTGGAATTGTTACCTTGAATGCTGCCGGCGGACAAAACTACCAATGGAATAATAACGTACAAAATGCTGTGCCATTCACCGCTTTCAATAGTGCTTCTTACATCGTTACTGGATTCAGTCCGGCTGGATGTGCAAATCAAGATACGGTCGAAGTTGTGGCGAATCCAGTGCCAAATATCAATGCTGGTAATGATGTTTCCACATGTTCAGGTCAAGCAGTCGTGCTAACGGCAATTGGTGGATTCAATTTACAATGGAACAATGGCGTACAAGATGGTGTTCCTTTTAATCCAACAGGAAATGGAACATACGTCGTAACTGGAATGAGCAACGATGGTTGTTACGGATCAGACACTTTGATTCTTACCGTAGGAACTTTGCCAGATATTTCAGCCGGAAATGATCAAGTAATTTGTCAAGGTGATTCAGTGGTTTTAGCTGCCAATGGAGGTGCGACCTACCAATGGGGTAATGGCGCCACGAATGGAACTGCCATTTTCCCAACGCAGTCAATAACGCTAGGCGTAACCGGTTTTAGCGGAGCAGGATGCAGTAACACGGATTCTATGACGATTACCGTAAATAATCCAAGTCAAAGTACAATCTCTGCGAATGGAATCGACACATACACACTAAATGGAACTACTTATACAAACTCAGGTACGTACACACAAGTCTTGACAAATGCACAAGGTTGTGATAGTACAATTACCTTGATTCTATCCATGGATTACACAGGTATTTCTGAAACGCAATTCACTTCAATGAACGTTTACCCAAATCCAACAAACGGAGAAATCAACTTGATTGTTCCAGAAGGAATGATAGGTAAAAATGCTATTTTAACTGATATTTCAGGGAAGAAAATCGCAGCAATTTCATTAAACGATGCGCTAAGTAAATTTAATTTATCCGGATTTTCGAACGGTGTTTACTTCATTGCAATGGATGAAAAAGGCGCTGCGGCTATTCGAGTGGTGAAGGAATGATTTTTTTAATGTGCTAATTGGTTAATGTGCTAATGTGCTAATGTTGTAATGTGCTAATTTGTTAATGTGCTAATGTGCTAATTTGCTAATGTGCTAATTTACTCATGTTTTTCCGCCTCGGCGGAGTGCTAATGTTGTTATGTGCTAATTGGCTAATTGGCTTTCGCCTTATAGAACGGATTGCGAAGTAACACATTTTACTTTCATTGTTAGGATTGTGGATTAAATGACTAATATTGATGCTTTAAAAACGTAAAGTCAATTTTTTGTGCAAGAAATCGCCGCATACATACACCATCATCCTATTAGAGTAATTGCTTTTTTAGTCTTCATTTTTGGCGTATTAGTGACCTTTTTTTTCGTGTTTAAACCGAGTCTGAAAAAATGGCTGACCCTTGGTTTATTAATCCTTTTTATTCCTTTCGCTTTTCGCATTGTTAAGATGACTCCGATGAAAAGTTTAAGTTTTTTTCAAGAAAAGGCCATCACTGAAGAAAATACAGAACTATCCTCTTTTGAAAAGAACGGCGTTAAAACCTTCGGAATTGATATCTCTCATCATCAAGGAAAACTAGATTGGGATTCACTTATCACATCGAAACATCCAATCCAATTTGTGATCATTCGAGCGACCTATGGCTCCACAAGATTAGACCGTGAATTTCATCGGAATTGGAACGAGAGTAACGGTAAACCATACATCAGGGGTGTCTATCACTATTATCTCCCGAATCAATCCTCAACAAGTCAGTTCGAATTCTTTAAAAGTCATGTTTACCTGAGTAAAGGAGATTTACCTCCGGTACTGGATATTGAGGAACATAGTTTGTTTGGACGAGAAAACTTACTCAAAGGCATTAAAAATTGGTTGACATTAGCAGAGAAACATTACCGTGTTAAGCCGATAATTTACGCCAACTTGGACTTCTATTTACGCTATTTCAATACCAGAGACTTTAAAAAATACCATTTTTGGATTGCGGCTTATGCCGGACATCGTCGAGTGTCTCATATTCCTTGGACCTTTCTTCAATTTTCAAAAAAAATGAAGGTAAAAGGTACCAATGAATATGTCGATGGCAATGATTTCAATGGAGACAGAAAGGATTTAGAGAAACTGACAATTCGTTAAATCGGTGTAAATTAACTTATCTTTGAAACGAGATGAGAACTTTCTACCTAGTCATATTCATTGGATTCAGCTCCATTCTTTCCGCTCAAATCTATAAGGATCCAAGTAAGGAAACAGCCGTTCGTGTTCAGGATTTATTGTCCCGCATGACATGGGAAGAAAAATGCTACCAACTCTTCATGGTTCCCGGAGACACAAATCTGCTTCATGGACAACTTTCTAAAGGGATTTTCGGACTACAAGTCAGTGCACAAGCTGCGGGTGATGCTGCAGGACAAGGACTAAATTACCAAACGAGTCATCCTGCAACCGTTCAAATGGATCGTCTGAATTTAATCCAAAAATATTGCGTCGAAAAAACACGACTTGGAATTCCAATGTTGCCTTTCGATGAAGCCTTACACGGACTCGTTCGAAACGGTGCCACTGCATTCCCACAGTCCATTGCTTTAGCAGCAACTTGGGACACCGAACTTGTTCAGCAAGCAGCCTTACACATTGCATTTGAAACCAAACAACGTGGCATTCGCCAAATATTGTCTCCAGTTGTGAATTTAGCGACAGACGTCCGCTGGGGACGAACCGAAGAAACCTATGGCGAAGATCCCTTTCTTAGCGCACAAATGGGAGTCGCCTTCATGCGTGCGTTCGAAGAAAACGGCATCATTACCACACCAAAACATTTTATTGCCAATGTTGGTGATGGCGGAAGAGACAGTTATCCAATTCATCTCAGTCATTGGTATTTAGAACGCACACACCTCATTCCCTTTGAACGTGCCGTCAAAGACGCAGGATCTCAATCGATTATGACATCCTATAATTCACTCAATGGACAAGCGTGTTCTGCCAATCAATGGTTATTGACCGAAAAATTAAAAAAGGAATGGGGATTTAAGGGATTTGTCATTTCGGATGCAAATGCTGTTGGAGGTGAATTGGTTTTACATCGCACTGCGGATAGCTATGTCGAGAGTGGCATACATGCCATCAATGCTGGACTTGACGTCATTTTCCAAACAGACATTGCCCATTTTCCTTTGTTTTTTCCAGTATTTCCTCCGAAGGGAATGGACACGCTACGAATCAATGATGCCGTTTCACGTGTTTTGACAGCAAAATTTGACTTGGGATTATTTGAACAGCCCTATTCAAAGCAAACCATGAATTTGGATTCACTTCTAACTGCCGGACATCAACTTGCACAAAAAGTCGCAGAAGAATCGATTGTTTTATTGAAAAATGAGAAGTTCACTCTTCCTATGAATCCATCAATTGAGTCCATAGCAGTTTTCGGTGAAGATGCTGTTCTTGCTCGTTTGGGCGGCTATAGTGGACCAGGATTTCAAGTCGTTTCCATCTTGGATGGCATCAAAGCAGCTTTTCCAAATGCAGAAATTTCCTATGAACAAGGAGCCTTGCTGAAGGATACTAGTATTCAAGTCATACCCAGTCGCTATTTTTCCATGAATGGAAATCAGGGATTTCTCGGTGAATACTTTAGCAACACAAAACTCGAAGGTGTCCCAATCTTCATGCGAAGAGATGAACAAATTGACTTTCACTGGACACTTTATGGTCCACATGCATCAATAAATCCACATTTCTATAGTGTACGTTGGACAGGAGCAATTAATGCAGCAAAGAGCGAGGATTTAACTTTAGGACTGGAAGGAAACGATGGATATCGACTTTACATCAATGACGAATTATTGATTGACCGCTGGGAAAAGCAATCCTATCACCAAGATTTGATTGAGTATTCATTCAAGAAAAATGTGACATACAATGTTCGCATTGAATTCAAAGAAAGCCAAGGAAATGGACTTATAAAATTCATTTCGAAACGAGTGGATGAAAAAGAGAGAAAAGCACAATTCAAGCGCATCGTTAAAAGGTCAAAATCTGCAACAGCTAACATCGTTGTTGTCGGTATCGAAGAAGGAGAATTCAACGACCGAGCGTCCTTGCGTTTAACTGAATCCCAAGAACAGTTGATTCACACTGTTGCGAAAAATGGGAAGAACACAATTGTCGTTTTGGTTGGCGGAAGCGCAGTTAACATGGAATCGTGGATCGAAGAAGTAAATGGAATCCTTACAGTTTGGTATCCAGGTGAAGCTGGCGGAACAGCAGTTGCAAATATTCTAAATGGCAAAGTGAATCCATCTGGAAAACTTCCCATAACGTATCCAATGAATGAAGCACAACTTCCGCTTGTTTACAATCATTTACCAACAGGACGAGGCGATGATTATCGAAACCTAAGTGGTGAACCACTATTTCCATTTGGATTTGGATTAAGTTATACCACATTCGATTATCAGCTCATTCAAAAAAATGAAAAAAACACGTTTCACATCGGTGACACACTAAAATTTGACGTGGGAATAAGGAATACTGGATCAAGACAGGGAACAGAAGTCCTTCAATGTTATTTAAAATCCTTGGTAACGAAAGAAACGAGACCTGTCCAAGAGTTGATTCAGTTTCAACGGATTTCATTAAATGCAGATGAAACTTCGATTCAAGAATTACACTTTATAGTGAACCATGACTTATCAACATTTGGACTCTCGCCTGGTGACTATGAAATTCAAATTGGCAGTTCATCGAAAGATATTAGAGAGGTAATTACTTTTAAGCTTGTAAAATAGCAATAAATTATTCTTCCCCAACCTTATTCATCGTCGCTAAAAACGTTTCGACTTCCTGCGCGCCACTGACCGCATATTTTCGATCAAACACAAAAAAAGGAACTCCTCTAACGCCAAATTGTTGGGCTAGGTGTATTTCGGAATCTATCTCTTGTGAAAACTTACTCAAAGGTTTTAAACTAATTGAAATTGGCAGAGTCGATGTTATTTTGGATCAGATAAAAGCAAAAAGATAACACTTATGGCAAGAGGTAAAGAATGCCAAGGTGTATTTTTAAGTAAATGTTTTAAAAATCAAATAAAATTAATAGTTTTGACTTAACACGTAAACCCAACTAATGAAAAGTTCACTTTAGTTTGACAACCTATAAGAGATAGAACTTTGGCAATTGCACTAAAATATATCAATGACTAAATTAATTATGAGAAATCTAATCATCTTTACTTTTCTATTTTCAAGTTTCGTTCAAGCGCAAACTTTCACAATTTTTGAAAACAACAAAAAAAACAAAGCTCTATTTGACTACAATGACCCAAATTCTTTGGTGAGTATGTTGGTTCAAAATCAAGGGTTAATTACTTCAGATGGTTTGCAATGTGAATTATCAAGTGAAGGGTTTTATTCAATTGATGGGTTGAAGAATTATGCATTGTCCGGTGAGCATTGGGAAATAGAAGGAGATGATGCCAATGCCACAAAGACAGTTTTATTACGTAATTCAGACTCCGAAAGCTTTGACGATTGGTTTACGAGACTTACGACTCAGGGGGATGTTCCAGATTATGATCCTGAAGTATTTGGTGCATTGACAAGAACTGATAAATTAATTTTGGAGAAGCAATATAATTCGGCTTTGGTTGGTCTTAGTATAAAATTACCTCCGGTAAATTGTTATTATGATGTCCATGACATTGAATTAATCTTTGTCAATGCTAACAACATTTATTTCGCGCAGAAATCAGCATATGAAAATAAATTTTTTATTTGTTTGCAATTAACCCTCGAAGAACTCGCTCAACTGGGTAGATTCGATTATTTGAATGAGGAATTATCAAAGAAAATTACCGGTAAATTACGTGAATTTCAATTGCAGAAAAGAGAAATTGATTCACCGGAATACCCTGTATACGCAATTGAAGAATATTCGAATCAGCATCGAAATGCAACTCTTTTCGATGATTTTAATAAAGATGAATTTAAATACTACAACCAATCAAGTTCAATTAAACGAATTTTCCCAGGTACGCAATGGGAAATACAAGGAGATGATGTCAATGCAACCATGACAATATTAACTCGTGATTCAGATTCAGAAAAATTTGAAGATTGGTATATGAGATTAACGACTCAAGGCAGTGCTCCATATTTTGACCCTGAAGTATTTGGCTACTTGACTAGGACTGATAAATTAATTTTGAAAAAGCAATATGAGGCTTGTGGCGAAAATCAAGCATTGCTACAACCTGACTCAGAATTAACCTATTGGGTTGATTATCCGAATCCTGCCATTTATCTTCAGCGTAATTTTGAAACCGATTCAACGGGTAAATTCGCAACAGAATTTAGTCAACTTTTAATTACGGAACGCTTAGAAAACAAAAAAGGATATTCTCAAAAACCCCAAGTTTTAATGGCTTTTGGTGACACGTTTGCATCGATAAATCAGGAAATTTTAGATCTACTCAAGGAGGAACTTATGCAATTTGAAATGAAGCAAGACTTTGCTTGGAAAAAAATAATTAACTCGAAAAAAGGGAGAATTGTAAAGAATGATGAACTAAAGAAAATGATTCATTGCTTTGAAATTAACGATAATGGAATTGAATATTAACCATGAAAAAACTATTTTTTTTAACGACATTGCTATCATTTATCGAATTAAATGCGCAGGTCCATGTTGTAGTAGAACAACCCGAATATCCAATTCTTTATCAAGGGTATGATAATTTTATCATTCCTGAGGCAACGGGCGCTGAAAACAATAGAATTTCAGCAGAAGGAACGACTGTAACTCCTACTACTTTTCAAGGTGAAAAAGGATATTTTGTTAATCCTGGCTCAGGTGTAAGATCGGTCTCAATTATTCATGAAGCAAAAATTAATGGGGAATGGGTTCTTTTCGACACTTCTTTTTATGCCGTCAGGCCCTTCCCGAAACCAGAAATTCACCAACAAACCATTTCAAAATTAAGCGGTGCTAAATTTAGTTGTGGTTTGCCTATGAATGCACCTATTCGACATTCATTTGAGGTGCTCGGTGTAAACATACAGGACCAAAATTATACTGGAGGTACGATACCAGGGACAGCAGTTAAATCAATTAAAGTGGGAAGCCATGTTGGTGCAACCTTTAAAGTTAAAGATGTTCTATCTGGTGAGGAATTCACGATTATGTCATTATTTAAAGTCACCAATTAATGAAAGCAACTATGAAAATCAAAATTGCGTTTTTATTGATATTTATCAATTCTTGGATAAACATTCAATCACAAGTGCAAAAAGCTCTTGCCATGCCCGAATATAATATACTTTACCAAAATTATAAGAATGTAATTTTTCCTGCTTCAAAAGACGGCTTTGTAAATACCCCAATTGCTGAAAATGCATTAGTTGAAGAATTTGAGATTGAAGGAAGAACTAAGGGATTCATTATCGTACCGAAAAAGCTAGGTGAATTAGTTGTTATCTTTCCAGTAGCGAATCAAACTGGAAAAATAATTGGAACTGATAGCATTGAATATTTCGTGCGGCGAGTTCCAACACCCATTGTTTCTACCTCAAAGATATCGAAATCGACAGGATCAATAATACATGTTGGTCAAAGCGAAGATAGCCCTCTTAATATAAGTTATAACGTGATTTCCATCGAAGTTTTGGGCGTTGATAATGGAGTATGTTTTGGTCCGAATATTCCAGGAACGGTTGTGTCAAAATTAAAAGTAGGCAAGAGAATTGGAATCAACGTTACTTTAAAAAACGGTTTTACGGGAGGTATTGAGATCATTCCTGGAACTTTAGAAGTTACTAACTAAAAGATTTAAGGTCATTTAGTTCCCTGGGTTTATTAAAACTGCAAAACAATTCATTATTTCAAAAATGAAGCTTATCCTTATCTGATGGATGCCTTCATTATGCTCAATGCGAAGTTGGATTTAATGGAAAAGAAAATTTAGGGGAAGTAAGGATTACTTTTCACTTTGTACCTGCTCCATTGTTTTTAAAAACGTATCAACTTCCTGCGCGCCACTGACCGCATATTTTCGATCAAACACAAAAAAAGGAACACCTCTAACGCCAAATTGCTGGGCTAACTTTATATCTGCTTCAATTTCTTCCGTGTATTGACTACTGAGGATTTTCACATCCAGCGCCGTTGTATTCAAACCAACTTCGGATGCCAAATCTACCAGTAAATTGACGTCATCAATGTTTTTTCCTTCGACAAAATGTGCTTCAAATAAACGCTCTTCCATTTCATGTTGGAATCCTTGAATGCGCGCTTCGTGAAGCAATTGATGGGCTTTCATGGTATTCGCCAAGACTACTTTTTCAAATTGATAATCAAGTCCAATTACATTTCCTGATTCCGTAATTTTAGCCATCATTTGGCGCGCTTGCTCCTCCGGGAATCCCTTTATTTCAGCTAGGTATTGAAAGATGGAAACGGATGGATTGCTCACTAAATACGGATTCAATAGAAAGGACTTCCATTCAATTTCAACATCAGAATTTCCCTCAAATTGTGCTAAAGCCTTATCGAATTTTCGTTTGCCCATGTAACAAAATGGACAAGCAATGTCGCTCCATATTTCTATTTTCATACCTTTAATTTTAATAAGGAAAAATATCCGATTGAATCGTTCGCGAATGTACTGATAAAGTGCTTCGAAGTAAACAACAATTTGGATAATTTCTTGTTTCATTTAAAACAGAAAACATGGCATTAGTGCGCATTGATAGACCACAGATTGAACAGATGGATAAAATCCAACGCTTGAACCTCATCAATAGCTGCACAGGATATAAATCGGCTAATTTAATTGGAACGATTTCAAATTCAGGAAAGAGCAATGTTGCGGTTTTCTCCACTGTGACCCACATTGGAAGTGACCCAGCATTGATTGGATTCATCATTCGTCCAAGTTTTACCCCTCGGAATACTTACGCAAATATCAAAGAGTACGGATACTTCTCTATCAATCACATTTACAGCGACATCATTGAAGAAGCGCATCAATCTTCGGCGAACTATACCGCGGACGAAAGTGAATTTGATCACACAAAATTGGAAGCGGTTTACCACGGTGGCTGTCCGGTTCCATTCGTCAAAGGAAGTCCGGTGAAAATCCTCTGTAAATTCTTGAACGAATACCTGATTAAAGAAAATGGCTGTATGCACATTATTGCCTCTATTGAAGCGATTTTCTATGAAGAAGAACTGCTGGACAAGGACCATCATTTGCAACTTGAAAAAGGAAATGTGGTCACCATTTCTGGACTAAAAGCCTATTCCCTACCCAAACTATTGAAGGAATTTCCAAAAGCCCTTGTTCCAAAAACTAACTGAATCACCTCACTTCGACACCAAATTCCCTGAATCGAGCGAGCAACATGTCCAATTCGTATGTGCGGTAAATGTATAATTCAACAACCATGTAATTAGGATGGTCGACGACAATTCGTTGACTTCTATGCAACAAACGCTCTCGAACATAGGACATTGCCCAATCCGTAAATTTAATTCGAATGTATTCAGGTTCACTATCCTTGAAACGCGCAACGCCCAGACAATGCTTGAAATAATCTTTTAATCCAACCTTGTGAGCGAGATCTGCATGGTGAAAATGGATGGTGCGTATGCTTGAATTCCCTTCCTCACTCTCCAATTGAGCAGGCGCAATGACATAATCCTCAATCATGTCAAAGGCAAAGATTTTAATGGTCCGCTTGAATTGATCCACCGAATTATCCTTATAATCCACTGCGACTAAGTAAAACCTTCCGTCATAAAATTTTACTTGAAGCGGAGCAACAATCTGTAGTTTAGAACGATACGTGGTATGTATGGGCTTATACCAAAACTGGATTGCTTCTTGCTCAAAAATACGTTGAACGATGTCCTTCGCGAGTTTCATTGCTTTTCCGCCATCATCTAAGGCCGTAAAGGAAAAAGACAACACTGATTCTAACTGTGAACCAGCCGCAGAATTTTCTGGGTAATGTTCGAGTCCAAGGTTTTTCGCTAGCTGATGTAACATGAGCGACTCTACATCCTGTTTTAACTCTGCATGCACTCCATCGACCTCCATTAATTGATAGGAATGTTTTCTGGAAATATTCACATGCTTTAAATTCAATTCCAAGTCCTCACGAATAAACTGCAAATCCGATTCCAAGGTGCGGCGACTGATTTTCTTTTGATCTAACAAAGGCAATTGTTCATTCAAATGAGTCAGTAGCTCCAAAAACGTTGCACGCTTATTTGCTTGACCCCGCAAGAATTGCAGAAGTACTTGAACACGTCGACTTTGTGCGGTGAGTTGAAACATAGGTCGAAAGTACGTTTTTATTCCGTAATTATATTGCGGTGTACTTTTTTTTTACGCTTTTGATGCGCGAAAGAAAAAAAACAATATTTTTAAAAACCTAAAACTTAAACATGGAACAAAACCTAGAACTACAAGCTGAAATCGACCAATTAAAAACACAATTAACGGGAGATTTATTCTCAGATATGGATTTGAAGGATCAAATTCACAACCTTGAAATGAAGTTGAATGGTGTTCGCCCGATGGACAGTCACATTGACTGTGTTGGCTGTGGTTCCTAATTCAGTATTAGTTAAACAATTCCGTTAGCACGCGCCCACTTGATTTGAGTGTATGCAATTGCAACAACTCTCCGATGCTTGCATTGACATCAATTAATTCCGCCTGTTGATTTAAAATAACACCTTGTTTAAAATCTGGACCAAAACTCCATAGGTGTATTCTTTTACATCCCTCACATGAGCAACCATGCGAGATATATCCATTCGAAACACCATCCGAATGTCTACCATGATCATTCGTCACAAACATTGTTGTTTTTCCCTTGTAAGCAGGGTCGTTTTCTATGTATTTCCATATTTCGTGAACCATGGAATCTGTTTGTTGTATCCCACGGATGTACGCATTCCAATCTCCTTTGTGTCCAGAAAAATCTGGTTCTCGAAAATTGATGAATAAAACCTTGGGTTTCCGCACCTCTAAAGCATACATGACACGTTGAAAAGTGATGGAATCATGGCGATACCCTGTCCCTAGTCCGTTGATGCCACAATCTGTTGACGCAATGTATTTACCCTTCCATTTCGAATCTTTGCAATCTGATAAAACTTGAAGCTTGTCTTTGCTCGTAATGAGCCACACAAGATCTTTCTCCTCCGGATGCTTTTTTATGTAATGCTGAAAAATCCCCGGATTTTTTGGATACTCCCCACCTGTGTTATTGATCGCTTGATATTCTCCCGTTGTGAGAGCCGTATGACCATTTGTTGTCCAAGTTTCACCCTGATTATAAAAATAGGAATGCGTACAACCACTCGGCGCCAACACAGAATCCATGTAGCGTACATTTGGTCTTCCGGATTGCCCCCAAGATTCTGTATACCTCGGTCCATCGATAACGATGACCACCACATTTTTTGTTTGATATACACGTTCGGCGACTTTCTCACTTGAACACGAATAGATCCAAGTAAATCCAACCAACATAAAAATGACACTAATGATTCGCATCCCCTAATGTACACTTTTTAGCGCAGACTATTTTTAATCTTTGATTCTGGAAAAACGTAAGAACTTCAACATAAAGTCCGGTAAGGGTTTCATTGGGTCTCTTTTCTCCACATTCAAAAACAAGCCCCATTTCTCAACAATCGGAACTTTAAATACTTCAATCATTTCAATCAATGTTCCATCTGGATCATCAATATAGACACAGTGAACTTTTGTATTCCCCATGCTCAATGCGGATTGACTATCACACGTAAACGGAAATCCTTTTGCGGACATATCTTTTTCCAATTCACGCATTCCTTTCACATCCAAACCTAAATGGACAAATCCATAATCTCCCCAAATGCGTCCTTTGAAGACTTTTTGTGGAACGCGGTCCAGTGCCTGAACCAATTCGATGTAATTTTTGCCCGTTACTTTTCCGAATCCCCCACCGGTTGGCTTGGACTTCGTCAATAAAACTCTTCTGAAACGTTCGTTGCCTTTTGGCAATTCACTCCAATCAGAAAAAACGGCAGTTTGATCAAAAACGACCTCGTCGAAACCCAAAATGTCACGGTACAATTTCATCGATTCATCTATATTCGTCACACCAATGCTGATTCCTAATACGCCGGCAGAATGATGGCCTGTATGCGAATAAAATTCGTTGTTCTCCACAAATTGAAACAAATTTCCATCTGGATCATTGATGAAAAATCCTTTGCGTTGATCTGGTCCAGCTTGGATGGCTTTTGTCGGAACTTCGTCCTTCACAGAATCAAAACTTTTCTGAAGATTTCGCGATTTCATTTGAATAGCATTGATACCCAAATCTCCCCAAGCAAAAGTGTTCAAGTTTCCTTTACCTTTAAACGATGTCGCTTCAATGACTTCCATGGCACAACCTCCTTGAAGGTTCATAATCATGCTCGCACGTTTTGTCATTGTTACGCCGTGCGTATAAACGTCCATCAACGGAGCCGCTTGAACTGAATCGAAAAAAGGAATATCCATTCCAAACAATTTTCGGTAAAGTGGTAGGATTTTATTCATGTCGCTGACCGCTACTCCAATGTGCTGCATGCCATTCACATTCACATACGTTGAATTCATTCTTTTTAGTATTATCTTTTTATAAAATCATGTGTTTTCTTCAGAAATGCAAGTGTTTCTGCTTCTTCGGAACCTGCTTCAAATTCTAGGTTATACTCCCAATTCGCACGTGGTGGCATACTCATTAATATGGACTCTGTTCGTCCACCGGAATAAATTCCAAATTTAGTTCCTCGGTCATGCAAAAGATTAAACTCTACATACCTTCCTCTGCGCAAGGCCTGCCAATTTAACTCTGCTTCAGTTACGTCATTTAATTCAATCGAATCTAATTGATGTTTGTACGCAACTGGAAATAATCGTCCAAGTGACAGCGAATATTGAAAAAGTTCTGCTTTGCTCAATCCACAGCTTTCATCTAAATGATCGTAGAAAATCCCACCAATCCCACGAGATTCTTCTCGGTGTGGTAAGTAGAAATAGCGATCTGCCCATTCTTTGAATTTCGGGTAAAAATCCCTTGAGTATTTATCAGATGTATCTTTTAATTGCTGATGAAAATCGACTGCTAAAGTAAGATCCACAAAATGCGGTGTTAAATCAATTCCACCTCCAAACCAATATGTTGAGCCGTTATCCAATTCAAAATAACGGACATTCATGTGGATAATTGGATGCCTTGGATGTTTTGGATGCAAGACAATCGAAACGCCCGTTGCAAAAAAGTGTTCTCCTTCTAGGTTCAATTGCTTTTTCATAGCAGCTGAAACCGGACCATGAACCGCTGAAAACGCCACACCACCTTTTTCAAAAACACGTCCATTACTAATTGTTCGGGTAAATCCACCCCCACCTTCTTCTCGGATCCATGGGTCTTCTACAAATGTTGCTTGACCATCAATGGCTTCCAAGGCTTGACAAATGTGCAATTGCAAGTCCCTGTAAGATTCCTCTATTTCTTTACGCGTCATATTTATTCAGGCTTCGATTCAAATCCTTTATAATCTAAAATAAATCCAGCAGTATTCTGAAAACCATTACCAATACCTTGTTGCGTAAGTTGATAATTACTGATGATTCCAGTTTGCTTATTCGATTGACTTATTAATTGACGACACACCATTAACGTCGCATCATATCCCAAGCATGACATCCTAGTTACATCTGAAGAATAGGTCCTTCTATACTTTTTATGAAATGTCATTACTGGTGGAGCATGGTATGAAAAATAACTTGGACTTGCATAGGTAAATGCATACGTATTTTCAAGCGTCCCACTGACTTCTTTCCATTCCAACCATTCTTTTAATCCGTAAATATGAACATGTTGATTGGACTTATACTTCTCTAATAAAGTTAAAACCTTCGCTTTATCTGAACTCAACACCACATAAATGATGTCATCATTCATGTATTCATATTGTTTGAACGTTTTCCATGTTGCTTCAATGATTTTTGCTTTTGACACGGATGATGGTACATTTCTAAACGCGGTTAAAAACAACTGATCCATTTTCATGTCACCTTCAGATTCTCCTTTAATGAGAACAACAGTTTGATCAACATAATGATGGTGTACACTCAAAGCCAATTGTTCCATGAGGTTCGATGATGAAGGAGAAAGGCAAATAGCATTTGGATTACCAATGAGCGCACTGTCCTTCATCGCTACTGGAAATGCGATGGTTAACTCATTTTTACGTGCAAAAGCACTTACTAATTCTGCTTCTCGTTGTTGTAGTGGAGAGAAAATAACATCCATGTTTAACAATTCTGGCTTAGCCAAAATCGCTGATAAATTTTCATTGGCCGACTCGTAATCATATACATGAAACGTGGCATTTAACCCGAGATGATCCAATGAATCCATAGCTAATTTTGCTCCCATATAGTATTCCAATGCTGCATTGGATACAAATCGGTTAAACGTTGCTGTTGAGTCTAAATTCAAGGGTAAAAAAAGTGCTATTTCAAATGATTTTCTTGCTTGAAACTGCAATTCATCCTTAACTTCCACTTCTTTTTTCGGTGGAACGGGACGAATTTGAACAAGCTCTACTTTTTCCTTTTTGATGGGGATTTTCACCGTTTGACCGGGATTTACGCGACTTGATTTCAAGTTATTTAAAGCCTGAAGCTCCGGAACAGGCACCATAAATCGCTTGGACAATGTGTAAAGTGATTCCTGTGGCAAAACGACATGTGACACAACGGCATCAGAGAAGGAAATTTTAAATTTCGCTTGTGCAGCAGCACTTGGTTTTGGTATTTCTTGTTGTCTTACATCTGGTAAGGTTACCATTCGGTCTGTTTGAATCTGTGCAACCGCATTTGGAATTGTTAAGCGTTGGTCCAACTTCAAACCATTTTTTGCTGTCGGATTATATTTCACGATACTATCCATGGAAACGTCGTACATTTTCGAAACAGCATACAATGTTTCCTTTTCGACAACACTGTGTTTTACCGTTCTTCGTTGAATTGGGATAAAGACCACCTCACCAGTCGTAAATCCACGTTCAATTCCAGGATTCATGTTTAAGATATCTTCTGCAGGACAGGCATACATTTGCTGAAGTCCATACAGATTATTCCCATCAGCTACCGTGTGAACGTAACATTTTTTACCCTCTCGTTCTGTTATCTGCGCATATTGTTGACTATAAACCAATGATGCACAAAACAGCAATAAAAACAACAAGGATTTTTTCATGTGAAGTTGATTATTCCCACTCTATTGTCGCAGGTGGTTTGGAACTAATATCATACGTAACACGGTTAATTCCTTTTACTTGATTGATGATTCTATTCGATATTTTCGCTAAGAATTCATACGGTAAGTGACACCAGTCGGCAGTCATTCCGTCGGTAGAAGTAACGGCTCTCAACGCAACTGCATTTTCGTATGTTCGCTCATCTCCCATCACACCAACGGATTGAATCGGCAAGAATATTGCACCCGCTTGCCAAACGTCATCGTATAATCCATCTTCTTTTAATCCATCGATAAAAATGGCGTCAACATCTTGTAAGATACGCACTTTTTCTGCGCTTACTTCTCCTAAAATACGGATACCAAGTCCAGGACCTGGGAATGGATGACGACCAAGAATGCGTTCATCGATTTCGAGTGAACGTCCGATGCGTCTTACCTCATCTTTAAACAACAAACGCAATGGTTCAACCACTTGCAATTTCATGTAATCAGGTAATCCACCAACATTGTGGTGAGATTTAATTGTTTGCGATGGTCCGCCCGTCGCAGAAACCGACTCAATAACATCTGGATAAATTGTTCCTTGTCCGAGCCATTTTGCTCCTTCTACTTTTTTCGATTCTTCGTCGAACACATCGATGAATACTTTACCAATGGCTTTACGCTTTAATTCTGGATCAGTCAATCCTTTCAATGCAGCATAGAACAATTCAGATGCATCAACACCTTTCACATTCAAGCCCATTCCTTTGTATGATTCAAGTACAGACTGGTATTCGTTTTTGCGAAGGAGTCCATTATCAACGAAAATACAATGTAAATTTTCGCCAATTGCTTTGTGTAAAAGAACTGCTGCCACGGATGAGTCAACACCTCCTGAAAGTCCAAGAATAACTTTGTCGTCTCCCAATTGCTCACGCAAACGAGAAGTCGTCTCCTCCACAAATGAATCAGGTGTCCAATCACATGCACAATGACAAATGTCCACAATGTAATTTTGCAAAAGAATTTTTCCTTCCGTTGAGTGATATACTTCTGGATGAAATTGAATTCCGTAGGTTTCTTCTCCTTCAATATGGTAACCAGCAATTTCTACATCAGATGTACTGGCAATGATTTTATAGTTGCTCGGGATTTTTTTAATGGTATCTCCATGTGACATCCACACTTGTGAACCGTTGGTCATTCCTTTCGTTAAGATATGAGTTTCGTCCACATAGGATAAATGAGCACGTCCGTATTCGCGAATACTCGACGGTAACACTTCGCCACCAAAATGATGTGACAAATACTGCGCACCAAAACACACACCTAAAAGTGGCATTTTACCTTTAATTGCATCTAGATTGGGACGCGGTGAAGCTTCATCTCTTACGGAAAAAGGACTTCCAGAAAGAATGACTCCTTTCACATTTGAGCCAATTTCCGGGATTTTATTCCACGGATGGATTTCACAATAAACATTTAACTCGCGGATTCTACGCGCAATTAGCTGCGTATATTGAGACCCAAAATCTAAAATTAATATCATTTCATGCATGGCGCAAAGATAAGCATTATTGCGTATTAGACATATGGAAAGCATTGTTGATTTTTATTGCTTAAACCCTCGGAAACATCCTTGTATTATTTTATAGTGAATAGTTGCAATTCAACCGAGTGAATGTCCTTCAAATTAAGCAGAATTGATTAACTTTGGTGCTTGCATTAAAGAGAAAAACAATGATTGGAGATATCTTAAAATCCATTTTTGGAGATAAGAACGCGAAAGACAAGAAATTATACTGGCCTTACGTAGAGTTAGCAAATGCTGCTCATGAAAACATAAAAACTTTATCAGACGAGCAATTGCGTCTAAAATCGCGTGAATTTCAACACCAAATTCGCGAAGAAAAGGAAAGCCTTGAACAGCAATTGGCCGATTTGCGCATCAAAGCAGAAAGTCTTGAAACAAGCATTAACGAAAAAGAAGATTTATTCGATCGCATCGATAAATTAGAAAAAGATGTAGATGCTCAAATTGAAGAAACACTGATTAAAATCCTACCTGAAGCTTTCGCTGTGGTAAAGGAAACAGCTTATCGCTGGTCAACCAACGGACAATTAGTCGTAACAGCTGAAGCCTTCGATATTGATTTATCAAAGAAAAAAGACGGAATCACGATAGAAGGTGATAAAGCGATTTGGCACAACGAATGGACCGCTGCTGGTGGACACATTAAGTGGAACATGGTTCACTACGATGTTCAGTTGATGGGTGGAGCTGTATTGCACAAAGGAAATATTTCTGAAATGCAAACGGGAGAAGGAAAAACATTGGTGGCAACCTTGCCTGTTTACCTGAATGCGCTTGCTGGAAAAGGTGTTCACATTGTAACTGTAAATGATTACTTAGCAAAACGCGACTCCGAATGGATGGGGCCATTGTATCAATTCCATGGTTTAAGCGTGGATTGCATCGACAAACACCGTCCAAACTCAAAAGAAAGAAGACAAGCGTACCTAGCGGACATTACATTTGGAACAAATAATGAATTTGGCTTCGATTACCTGCGCGATAACATGGCCGGACACATCGACGATCTTGTACAACGTAAACACCATTTTGCGATTGTTGATGAGGTCGATTCCGTATTGATTGACGACGCTCGTACGCCATTGATCATTTCTGGACCAACTCCGAAAGGTGACGAACACGAATTCCATGAATTGAAGCCACGCATCGAACGCGTTGTGGATGCTCAAAAACAATATGTACAACAATGTCTAGCTGAAGCAAAAAAATTACTAACGGTCATCAACGAAGCACCGGAGGATAAAAGCGAAGCAAAACGCATGTTGGAAGAAGGTGGAATCGCTTTGTTAAGAGCACACCGAGGATTACCAAAAAACCGCACATTAATCAAATTCTTGTCTGAACCAGGGATTAAAGTTCACCTACAAAAAACGGAGAACTTCTATATGTCGGAGCAAGGTAAAAACATGAAGAAAATCGACGCGGAATTATTTTTTGTGATCGATGAAAAGAATAACACAATTGAACTGACCGATAAAGGAATCGACTTGGTTTCTGGAAAAGATGACCGTAATTTCTTTATCATGCCTGATATCGGTGATGAAATCGCCAAACTTCAGAAGCTTAACCTAGAGAAAGAAACATACCTCGAACAAAAAGACGGATTGGTACGTGAATATTCCATTAAATCGGAACGCATTCACTCCATCAACCAATTATTAAAAGCATATACACTCTTCGAAAAAGAGGTGGAATATGTGATCCTTGATGGAAAGGTGAAAATCGTTGACGAGTCTACCGGTCGTATCCTTGAAGGACGCCGTTACTCAGATGGACTTCACCAAGCAATTGAAGCGAAAGAAAACGTAGAGGTAGAAGCTGCAACGCAAACCTACGCTACAGTGACCTTGCAGAATTACTTCCGCATGTACCACAAACTTGCTGGTATGACCGGAACAGCGGAAACGGAAGCGAAAGAATTCTGGGACATCTATAAACTTGATGTCGTTATCGTTCCAACAAATAGAGCGGTATCACGTAAAGATCAAGACGATTTCGTTTACAAATCGGCTCGTGAAAAATACAATGCAGTAATTCTTGAAGTGGAGGATTTAGTGGCTGCTGGACGTCCAGTTCTTGTGGGAACAACGACTGTAGAGATTTCTGAATTAGTTTCTAGAATGCTACAAATGAAAAAGATTCCGCACCAAGTATTGAATGCGAAATACCACCAAAAAGAGGCGGAAATTATTGCCAATGCTGGTTTGACAGGTGCAGTAACGATTGCAACGAACATGGCTGGACGTGGAACCGACATCAAATTAGGTGAAGGCGTGAAAGAAGCCGGTGGACTAGCGATTATTGGTACGGAACGTCACGATTCTCGTCGTGTTGACCGTCAGTTAAGAGGTCGTGCTGGACGTCAAGGAGATCCGGGTTCATCTCGTTTCTTTGTTTCGTTAGAAGATGACTTAATGCGTAAATTCGGTTCGGAACGAATCGCAAAACTCATGGACCGCATGGGACTAAAAGAAGGAGAAGTAATTTCTGCCGGAATGGTTTCGAAATCAATTGAACGCGCACAGAAAAAAGTAGAGGAAAATAACTTTGGTGTACGTAAAAACCTATTGGAATACGATGACGTGATGAACGCACAGCGTAAAGCAATTTACAAGAAACGCAAAAATGCTTTGTTCGGAGATCGCTTAGACATCGATATTGACAACATGTTCTTTGAATTGTGCGAGACAACTGTTAAACTACACAGCGGATCAAGTTTCAATGACTTCGAAATGGAATTGTTACGCATCATTGGAATTGAATCTCCAATAACTTCAGAAGAATATGATAAAATCAGCAAGGAAGATTTGACCGATAAAATCTATGCTTCGATGAAGGAATCTTATGAGCGTAAATGTGATAAAATTGCTCAAAGAGCCTTGCCTCAAATCAAACATGTACACGAGAACTTATCAGACAAATACAAAGACATGGTCTTCCCATTAACGGATGGACGTCGTGAGTTGCAATTAATCGTGAATATCGAAGAAGCGTACAAATCTGAAGGGAAACTCATTTCAAAAGCTTTCGAGAAGAATGTGATTTTATCTAAAATCGATGATGAATGGAAAGAACATTTGCGTGAGATGGATGAATTGCGTTCTGCCGTGAGAAATGCTTCATACGAGCAAAAAGATCCACTTGTAGTGTACAAACTGGAATCGTATGAATTATTCCGCTCGATGTTGAATCGCTTAAATGAAGAAGCAGTTGAATTGTTAATGAAATTGGATGTTCCTGTAGAACAATCGGTTCAAGGTACAAATCAGGAAGCACGTCAAAACAACTACCAACAAGCTCAAACAAATCAATCCGTTTCATCTACACCTACTCCATCTTTCGAAGGCAGACAAGGATACGATCAAGCGATTGCGAATTCAATGCCTCAACCGGAAAAACGTCAACCTATCATCGCTGAACCGAAAGTGAATAGAAATGATGCCTGTCCTTGCGGAAGCGGTAAGAAATATAAGCAATGTCACGGTAAGTAATGGCAACGGGGTTGAAGCTGCGTGTCGCGTTTATTGGCTCTGGAAAAGTTGCCAACGAACTTGCACTTATCTTTCGTTTCAAAGGAATTGAAATCACTGGAATTTCGAGTAGAAATCACGAGAGTGGCAATTCCCTCGCTGAACGTTTGAATTGTCCCTTCATGGCTGATCCGAACGAGTTAAAAGCTGACCTGATTATTATTGCCACGAACGACACTTCCGTAAAAGCGTTGAACACAATCTTGAAAACTGAAGCATCTGTTGTCTATACAGCAGGTGCGGTAAATTTAGCCGATGTTCCCAATGGTAATTGGGGTGTTTTTTATCCGCTTCAAACATTCACCGAAAACCGCCACTTAACTGTTGATGAAGTTCCAATCCTACTTGAATCAAAGAACATAGAATTGCAAAACAAATTGGAAGCGCTCTGCGAAAAAATTGGTTTTCAATACGAGTATTGTAGCTCAGTTGACAGGCAAAAATACCACTTGGCAGCAGTCTTCGTGAATAATTTTGTCAACCACCTGTTTCATAAAGCACAAGTTCAATTGCAGGAAAACAGCTTAAATTGGAACATGTTAAAACCATTGATAGAAGAAACGGTAGCCAAACTTAATGATTTTTCTGCCTTTGATTCTCAAACAGGTCCAGCTAGAAGAAATGATCAAAGTACCATTCTAACACATGAATCCCTTTTAAGCAAAGAGGATGTAAATCTATATCATGTCCTCACTAACAGTATTCAAAAGACCTATACCCATGAATAGTTACAAACATGCGCTGAATCACATCAATACCTTTATTTTCGATGTTGACGGGGTTTTTACAGATGGAAAAGTGTATTTATTGAAGGATGAAATCGTTCGAACACTCAATTCGAAAGATGGCTACGCAGTTCAATATGCAGCGAAAATGGGCTACAAAATCTTTGCCATTACCGGTGGGAATTCCACGGAGGTACGTGACCGCTTGCTCGGACTCGGTATGACTCGTGTATACCTAAGTGCGCACAGCAAAATAATTTGTTACGAAGAAATCAAAGCAGAATTTAACTTAACAGACCAAGAAATCGCATACATGGGTGATGACATTCCGGATATTCCTGTGCTAAAAGTTGCTGGACTTTCTTCTTGTCCACAAGATGCAGTCAGCGATGTGAAAAGCATTGTTCACTACCAAAGTCCATTTGATGGTGGAAAAACCTGTGTCCGTGACATCATTGAGCAAACACTTCGTGTGCAAGGAAAGTGGCTGAGTGATTTAGCGTACCAATGGTAAGTTAGTCTAGTTGAGCTAACTCATCTAACATTTGTAACTGATTTCGGGCGCGTCGAAGGTTATGGTTTTCATCCTCAACCCAATAATATTGATCCCCAATCAGGTAATCACTTAAGAATCGCATAGCTTGAATATAAATGACTGTTTTAGCACCGAGAAGAATGTTTTCTCTTTCCAACTCACTTAAATGATCATTCATCGGTCCCTGAAAATATCCGTTTAATAACTCCGTTAAAATCTGTGGGTGGAATGCTTTTTCTGGATGTCCATCTTCCGTACCAATTTGACAAAACGAACGAATCATGTCGCCAATGTCATACAAAATACTTCCAACCATGATCGTATCCCAATCGATAATGGCACAAACAGTTTCTCCACTCTCGTCAAATAAAAAATTACTCAATTTAGGATCAGCATGAATGATTCGCTTGGGCAACTTGGGAAGAAGTTGTATGTAGCGATTGAGAATTCCTTCGTGATCTCGCAATTTCTGAATTAAAACTTTTGCCTGAGTGAAACGATATGGGATAGCTACTTTCAAAGAATGTTGGTAATCTTTCCGACGCTTTTTGAAATCCAGGAATCCAGGGATGCTCTCTTTTAATTGACCCATTGGTAAATCCATTAAGAAAAAATGAAATTCACTCAATGCTTTAGCTGCTTCGAAGGCCTGTGCATGTTTGCCTAATACCTCTAAACTTTTGCTGGGAAAAATGGCTTTGAACATGCGCCATGTTTGTCCCTTTTGATCTTGAAGCAAATAATTTTGATCCGCATTTTTCAATAAGGTTAAACTTGTTTTCGGATAGCCTTTTTCAGTTAAAAACTGTGCTATCTGCAATTGATTCATCACCACCAAATTTGGATTGCTAAACACATGTGTATTGACTCCTTGCAGAACAAAATAGGTATCGTTCGTCGCCTCTACCAAAAATGTTTTGTGTATGAGGCCACCTTTTAATAAACTTATCCGCTGGACCTTTGTCTCCAAGGACTTTAAAAAATCGTTGGCTACCGATCGTTCCAATTGCCTATTCATAAGGAGAAGGATTTTGGATAAACATTTCGTAGGGTTAATTCAGATATATGCTGCATCACCGCATTCTTATCCTCAGGGAAGGTAAGTCCAACCCACTTTTCCTGACTGGATAGCACCTTAACCTTAAATTTATCATCTTCTATCCCCGATTGCACCATCGATGGTAAATAACATTCTGTCGTCAATTCAGCTGATTTTTCGGCAAAAAAGGCTTCAAAATATGTTTGTAAATAAGAGGAAATACTTTTTTGAAAGAACCACATATTCATAGAAATACGATCGTTATCAGCTAGGTAAATTCCATTTTGGCACTGAATTCCAGTATCATTTTTTACAATGCCCAGACATTCTACTATGCTTTCTAAAAATCCGTTTTCATCCACCGCACACAAACCTCTCGAAACTCCTCCATGTTCACTTAATGTAGCGGATAAAGAATAAGATAGTAATCCGTGAAAATCGACTTCATTTTGAAAAAATGAGTACGCTGTTTTCATGACGGATGTCCCATAGTAATCATCCGCATTCATCACAACAAATGGACCTTTAATAAAGGGTTGAGCGCAAAGTAAAGCATGCGCGGTTCCCCAGGGTTTGATACGATTTGGATGAACTTTTTGTTCTTGCACCGGAGACAATTCCTGCAAAACAACATGCAACGCTACTTTGGCTTCCCAATGTTTCAATTTAGATTTCATTTCCGCTTGAACATGCTCAATTACAATCAATACAATGCTTTCAAATCCAGCTTCCACTGCATCATACATCGCAAATTCGAGAAGAAACGCCTCTTGCTCTCCGAATAGATCGATTTGCTTGGAACCCTTGTAGCGAGATCCTAATCCACCAGCTAATATGACCAAACTTGGACTAGAATTCATCCGTCAGTCCAAAAACAGGTTTGCGTTTTTCCCATGCTCCTTTGGTGAAATCTGGAATATCTTGTGGTTGTCCATTTTCTTTGATGGACTTTTCGCTCAATGGTGTAATCGAATACCATGCCGCCAAGTCATATACATCTAAGGGAAATTCTTTGTTTTGCTTGATGCATTCAATAAACGCATTATCAACGAAAAAGTCCATTCCACCATGTCCGGAATTCTCTGCCTCTTTCGCAAAGCGTTTCCAAAGTGGATGGTCGTGTTGCTCTAACCACGTTTTTGTATTATCCCATTTATGTGAATGACTCATTTGCTTTTCAAAATAGATGAGTCCTTGTTCCGCGTCACCCCAACCGAAATCTTGCCAGATTCCTTCTGTTCCTTGTACACGGAATCCTAAATTATAAGGTCGCTGTAAACTCGTGTCATGCGTTAAAAGAATGGTTTCTCCATTCGCACATTGAATTTGTGTGGTGACAACATCGCCTAGTTTAAAGTCAATCTGTGCATTTGGATGATCCTTTCCTCCTTTTGGATGTTCCTCAATGTATTTTTTAAGTCCACGCGACTTACTCGCCATAGAAGTCAAACGCAGCATGCGATTTCCACGGTTCAAATCAAACATCGTAGCAATTGGACCTAGTCCATGCGTTGGATACAATTCTCCGTTTCGATTCACATAATGATTCGTTCGCCATTTGGCCTCACTGAATCCTTTTTCACCAAATTCCACTCCGGAATTATAGGCAGATTGACCATCGTTGAACAATACTCCGCGTAAATCGTGTTCATATCCACCTTGTCCATGAACCAACTCACCAAATAGTCCTTGCTTCACCATGTTCAAAACGGCCATAACATCGCGACGATAGCAGACATTTTCCAGCATCATGATCGGCGTTTTTGTTTCTTCATATGTTTTAACAAATTCCCAGCAATCGCTTAAATTCATAGCGCCACATACTTCCATCCCAACAATTTTTCCGGCTTTCATCGCATCAATACCATGTTTCAAGTGCCATTCCCAAGGAGAAGAAACGAAAACAGCGTCGATGTCATCGCGTAGAAGTAGGTTTTTGTAATCTTCTTCCCCATTGCCATAAACTGCGGGTTCTTTTCGACCAGCTTTGAGTACTAAGCTCAGTGCATCCTTCATCATTCTTGGTTCAGGATCAGCGAGCGCAATGATTTCCACATCGTCTCTTTTCATCATTTCCTCCAAATGGGATTGTCCACGGTAACCAACAGCAATGAAGCCTAATCGAACCTTGCGATTCCTCGGCAATTGTCCAGCAAATAGTGAATTTGGCAGCACCAAAGCGCCAATTCCCGCTAAGGTCGAAGCCTTTACAAAATCTCTTCTTTCCATGTTTAGAATAAAAAATGAAAGATACTAAAAAAGTTCAGCCGATCCGTTGATCGAACCGGCTGAATTTTGCTTGGAGAGTATTGGAATTATCTTTTGGTAAAATCCAAATTATAAGTAGTGGAAATCCACAAGGTATGATTGCGCTCCATTTTTAATCCATCCGTTTTTACAACAAATTGATTCAGATAACCCACCTGAACATTGAAATTCTTGTCGAAACGCCATCCCAACGCTGCAATGAAACGATTTTGGTCCATGATGTTTTTTCCAATTCCAGCACCGAAGCCCAAGAAAACCTCATCATTCACATTCATAAACAAGGTGTTGTCCGACAATTCTTTTCTTGACAATGGAATCACCGCCATAGCTCTGTAGCGCAAACGATTACGGAAAACGGGATCAACTTGAACGATGTTATTCGCTGCATCATTCACATATTGTTCCATGAATCGTTGTTCCAAACGGTAGCGGTGTTGAACTTCCACATTTCCGATTTTACTTTTCAAGTTTACTTGTTCAAAGATTCGATTTTCATCAAATTCATGAAGAATTGGCTGTTCTCCGTATGGATAGGTTTTTACCCATGCAAATCCCGCCATCACCGAAACATTCGGATTCACGTTGTATTCCAACCCGAAGCGTAAAAGTGATTGTTGCCAAGACTTGAATCCATCTGCACGACGCCATTGGTATTCCGTCATCAAACTGAATTTATCCGTCAATTTATGGGTTCCGACATACATCGCCCATCCATGAGTTTGTGGACTGATGATTTTCTGTGCGGAGAGCAATGCAGGCAAAACCATGCCTGCTATTACCACAATTGGAAAAAATATTTTTTTCATTTTATTTTCTTTTACGTGCTGCTAAATGGTGCTTAGAGCTATGAACGTTTCCAAAATGCTGCAATCCGATGATATCCAACATTCCACTTTGTGATTTAAAATCTTCGACCATATGATGCAATGCTTCAATCGATGAGTGATCGATAAAAGTACAATGAGTTACATCCACATGCACTTGATCTTTACCTTCAAATTTTTGTATCGCTGCTTGTAATTTCAAAAAGTTAGTGAAAACAATCGAACCACTTACATGAATCACATTATTTTCAACGGTAAACTCCGATTTAACGATGCTTTTCAAAGATACCCCGCGGAATAAGTGAAGTATGATTTTCAAAATAATTCCTGCTGCAATACCCAATAACAAATCTGTCGCTAACGTGACAACAATTGTCACCAAGAAAACCACCAATTGATCAGCACCGATTTTAAACATGTGTCCAAATTCTTTCGGATGAGCTAATTTCCATCCCACTCCAATTAACATTGCTGCTAAAGCAGTCATTGGAATCAAATTACTGAAGGACACCGCAAAAATCAAGAAGATTAAAATGAAAATACCATGGAAGAAATTTGCCCAACGTGTGCGTCCACCATTGTTTACGTTTGCGGATGAACGAGCAACCTCGGAAATCATTGGTAATCCACCAAAAATTCCAGCTAGAATATTCCCGAATCCAACGGCGATCAAATCTTTATTGTAGTTCGATTTACGTTTGAATGGATCCATCATATCGATCGCTTTCACTGTTAATAGTGCTTCTAGACTTCCTACAAGTGCGAACATGATTACAAATTTGATAAAGGTTCCCGTTTGCTGGAATCCAGCGAAACTCACATTTACCCCGAGAATGTCAAAGAATCCTTTATCGAAGGTCAATAATGGTTTGAAATCATCGGTGTTTTTCAAACCAAAAGCCATGGCCATTACAATAGACACCAATAA
>CANHMH010000010.1 GCA_947461635.1 Flavobacteriales bacterium
GAATATAGTGCTCAGCTTCAACTCAAATTTAGTAGTTCTTAAAAAGGGGGGGGGCTTACTTTTGATATCGAAACAGCCGAACTAGTAAAATCAAGGCTTTCAGACTACAAAATGATTAATTTGTATTTTTATCGGACAGTAGTGATTTCAATTAATAATAAAATAAACTATAGTATTTCTAATTTTTATTTCGCTTATTTTGTATTCGGTATATTTTAATTATATACGTCTGTATTCCTGTTGGTTAGGCCATGCGATTGGTTTGAGATAAACTAAATTTAAATTAGGTATTTGTAATTTTTTTTAAGAAATATATAAACGTTACTTAATAAAGAAATGTAATTTTGTTTTGTGAAAAACTTAGTTGCAAAAAAGATTCGCTTAGAGCGATTGAAACAAAATTTAAGTCAGCAAAACATGGCTGACGAGTTAGGTATTACTGCCGCTGCATACTCTAACCTAGAGAGGGGTGTTTCGGACATCACCATTTCTCGCTTATTCGAAGTTTCTCGAATATTGAGTAAGACCCCGCAATGGTTTATTGAAGAAACGCCGAATTCGAATGAATTCTTCGAAAACAATCTTGTTGAATCAGGCATGAAACATGATTTGTTAATTCTACAAAAAGAGATGGAGTTTCTGAAACATCAGCTTTCAAATATGCATTTACAATTGACTAAAAAATAAAAAAGCCGCCCAAAGGCAGCTTTCAATTAGTTTAGTTGAAATCTTATTGTTTAATCAATTGAACTTCACAATTCAAGTTGATGTCATCACCTAAAACGATATTTCCAGCTTCCGTAACTGCGCTCCAAGTCAAACCGAATTCACTTCTTTTGATTTTACCAGTAATTGACATACCAGCTTTTGTCTGTCCGTAAGGATCAACAGCAATTCCAGCAAAATCAGCCAATAATGTCACTGGTTTTATAATTCCCTTGATGTTCATGTCACCAGTAATCTCCAATTCATTTTCATTGATTTTTTTCACTGAAGTTGAATGAAATGTCAACGCTGGGTGAGCTGCCGCATCAAAGAAATCAGCTGATTTCAAGTGGCCATCTCTGTCTGCTACACCTGTATTAATGCTATCAATTGCTGCGTTAAAAGAGAAGTTCGCTGTACTGAAGTCATCGCCATTCGTTGAGGCCTCTGACGTAAATTGATCAAATTTTCCGCTAACATTTGAAATCATCATGTGACGCACTTTGAAACCGATTTCACTGTGCATTCCGTCAATTGTCCATTTAGTATCCATATTTTCTATTTTTTTACAAAGGTAGAAGCGCAGTATGCAAAGTATACTTGACTTGTGTTAAGAGATTGAAAAAATCCGCTTAATTTTTCGTATTTTTGATCTATGAAATCACTTTTTATTTTCATCGTTATTTTCATCGATTGGTCTGTTCAAGCACAAATCATTTCTACCTCGACCAATCCTTCATCAAAGAAAAATAAAAGTCGCGATAGCACTTCCATAGTGTATTTTGATTTTCAACAATTAAACACACGACCAACCTTGACTCAAAACACAGCTTTTCTTACAGTTCCCTTGGGTGAACGAGCAAATGAAACAGCACTGAAAGTATGGTCCTATCAAGTTGGATTGTGTTCTCCAATATCAAAATCACTATCCTTTGACGGTGGTTTGGCAATGATACAAACAGGTGAGCAATATTCTTGGAATTCAACTACAACTGATTCGAGTTACAATTACACAACGAAATACCGTTATTTTGGAATGCCCTTACAATTGAAATATCAAACAGGAAAGGATTTTGTCTTTTTTATTGGTGCAGGAGTTGTTCCACAACTTTTTCAATCGTATCAACAAGCGATTTCTTGGACAGACTCATTAGGTAATGCCGGAAAAAAAACCTTGAATGATGAATCCATGTGTCAATCCTTCGTTCTTTCCGCATTGGCATCAACCGGAATACAACTTCACTTCAAAAGTAACTATGGGCTTCGCTTAAGTTTTTATTACCGTTATCAATTTACGAATACATACGGTCCATATCAATATTTTAAGCATTACTCCACTGGAATTGGTGGAGGCGTTGCGTTAACAAGAAAATTCTAAGCATGCATGTTAAGGAAATCATTCAATATTTAGAGGAGTCTTTTCCGCTTTCTCTTCAAGAATCTTACGATAATTCTGGATTGATTTGTGGTCGCATGGATCAAGAAGTTCAAAGTGTTTTACTCTGTTTGGATAGTCTTGAAGCTACCGTTGATGAAGCTATTTCCAAAAATTGTCAGTTGATTATTGCTCATCATCCAATTGTTTTTTCTGGCTTAAAAAGAATTACAGGGGATACCTATGTGGAACGAGTGGTTGAGAAATGCATTCAACATCACATTTCGCTTTATGCCATTCACACGAATTTAGACAATCACATAGCTGGTGTTAATGGAGAAATCGCCGATCGAATCGGACTCATCAAGCGCAGAATTTTGCGTCCAATGAAAAACCAACTCTATAAATTAGTGGTATTTCTTCCAAAATACGCGTTGGCAGAAATTGATTCCGCACTCTTTCAAGTTGGTGTTGGCGCCATTGGAAATTATTCAGAATGTCATTTTCGCACCGAAGGAATTGGGACTTTTAAACCAAATCACTTGGCGAATCCAACAATTGGGACCAACAATATCCGTGAAGAAGTGGAGGAATTTCGTGTAGAGTACATCGTACCGAAACCCAAACTTGGAATTGCCTTACGTACACTTTTTGAGGCACATCCTTATGAAGAAGTTTCACATGAAATTTACCCAGTTGAAAATAATGACCAACGCATAGGTGCTGGTATGATTGGGGAATTGCCGGTTGAAATGGATGCACTTGCTTTCCTGAAATCCCTTAAAAAAACATTTAACTGTCAAGTTATTCGCCATACCGAAATACTTACCAAATCCATTAAAACAGTTGCACTCTGTGGTGGTGCAGGAAGTTTTTTACTGACGGATGCGATACGTTCAAAAGCAGACATCTTCATCACTGGAGACTTCAAATACCACGAGTTTTTCGATGCAGAAAACCACTTAATTATTGCCGATATTGGTCATTTTGAAAGTGAACAATTCACTCCGCAATTATTAGCTGAGAAACTTAAAGAAAAATTTACTAAATTTGCAGTCCATTTAACTGATTTAAATACGAATCCTATTAACTATCTATAGAATATGGCAGCAACGGCAACAAAAAAAGAGGTGACCATCGCACAAAAATTGGACGCGCTTTTTGAGCTTCAAAAAATTGATTCTGAAATCGACCGCATTCGTACGATCCGTGGTGAGCTTCCATTAGAAGTTCAGGACTTGGAAGATGAGATCAGCGGACTTACCACGCGAGTTGGAAAAATCAATGACGAGATGCAAGAGTTAGAAACAGAAATTTCTGACCGTAAAATCGCTTCTAAAGATTCAGAAGCAGCTATTGGAAAGTATAAAGAACAACAAAATAACGTTCGTAACAACCGAGAGTTTGAATCTCTATCTAAAGAAATTGAATTCCAAGAATTGGAAATTAAATTACACGAGAAAAAAACAAAAGAAGCACGTTATAAAATCGACTTGAAAAACGAAACGTTGACAGAAGCAACGGATCGATTGAATTCAAAACAAGCAGATCTAGACCTTAAACAGTCTGAGTTGGATGCGATTATCAGTGAGACACAGAAAGACGAAGATCGTTTGATGAAAGCTTCAGATGACGCTAAAAAGAAAATTGAAACACGTTTGGTATTTGCTTATGATCGTTTGCGCGAAAATGCAAAAAATGGATTAGCAGTAGTTCAAGTAATGCGTGGTTCATGTGGTGGTTGTTTTAATAAAATCCCACCTCAACGTCAACTTGACATCGTAACGAAAAAGAAAATTATTGTATGTGAGCACTGTGGACGTATCCTTGTTCCAGTTGAAGGTACAGAAGAATAACAAAACACCTGATTACAAAAAAAAGCTTCCAATTGGAAGCTTTTTTTTTGCGCTTTAGTTTAACCTAAACTCAACATCTAATTTTGCGAGTTCTTTAAACAAACTAGATGATGGTTGAATTTTTACAGATCGTGATGGTAGGTTTACCTCATATCCTTCAATTGGATCGAATACAGTAAAATGCAACTGACAATTTCCTTGATTCTGGTTAAACAATTCATTTAATTTATCAATCATCATATGGTCCACTTCCTTTGAGGAAAATTTCAAATGAAGACTTTTCGTTCGTTTCTCGCGCAAATCTTGCAATAAATCGATGCTATGCACCACAAATTCTGCTTGCTGACGATAGCGCGGAACTTCGATTCTACCTTTCATGGTAATAAATGTTCCTGGCTCCATGAAATGCTTAAACTTCAAATAATTTTCTTTGAATAAATTTAATCGAAATGCATCTTGGTAATCTTCTACAGTTAAGGTGCCAAATCCATCACCATGTTTCGTAAAACGATGCTCTGCATTGGTCACAATTGCCGCAATTAGAATATCTCGACCCATATATTGACTTAAATCATTCAACATCGAAATATTCCCTGTACAAAAGGAGTCAATTTCAATTTTAAAATCATCAAGAGGATGGCCAGAAATAAAGATCCCAACTACTTCCTTCTCTCGATTCAATTTATAAATTGCCGGCCATTCCTCACAACGTGGAACTTGTGGTTCTGGCATACTTGTTCCCGTTGATTCCCCAAACATGGAAGCTTGTGCGGAATTTTCCTGTTCTTGGAAACTTGCCCCATATCGAACAGCATTCTCCAGAAAACTCCTTCCACTTGGGTCATTCGCAAAATATTGAGCGCGATGTACTCCTGGAAAGGAATCAAAACCACCGGCATAAGCCAAACTTTCGAATGCTCGTTTATTGCAAATGCGCAGACTAACACGTTTTGTCATGTCAAAAATCGATGTAAACGCACCGTTTTTACGTTCTTCAACAATGGCTTCAACTGGTGCTGATCCAAGTCCTTTAACCGCACCTAAACCAAAGCGAATCGCACCAGCTTGATTCACCGCAAACGTAAAACTTGATTCATTTACATCCGGTCCTAAAACAGGAACACCCATTCTACGGCATTCTTCCATAAAGAAAGAAACCTGTTTAATATCACTCATGTTATTACTCAAAACTGAAGCCATGTATTCCGCTGGGTAATTTGCCTTTAAGTAAGCTGTTTGGTAAGCAATCCATGCATAGCATGTCGAGTGCGATTTATTGAAGGCATACGAAGCAAATGCTTCCCAGTCCTTCCAGATTTTCTCCAACGTTTCGGATTTGTGTCCTTTTCCACTTGCTCGTTCAATAAACGTCGGCTTCATTTTATCTAGTACCTTTCGGTCCTTTTTACCCATCGCTTTTCGCAGTGTATCCGCTTCACCTTTGGTAAAATCAGCTAACTTTTGCGACAGAAGCATTACTTGCTCCTGATAAACCGTAATTCCGTATGTTTCTTTTAAATACTCTTCACAATCATCCAAATCATAAATGATTTCCTCTTCGCCATGCTTACGTTTACAGTATGAAGGAATATATTCCATCGGACCTGGACGGTACAAGGCATTCATCGCAATTAAATCGGCAAAAGCGGTAGGTTTTAACTCCTTTAAGTGTTTCTGCATTCCCGGAGACTCATATTGGAATATTCCAACTGTTTCACCGCGCTGAAACAAGCCATATGTTAATTCATCATCAATCGGGAATTCATCTGGATTTAATTCAATCCCTTTATTCTCTTTCACTAAACGAACGGCATCCTTGATTAGCGTCAAGGTTTTCAATCCCAAAAAGTCCATTTTCAATAATCCAGCAGATTCAGCTACTGAGTTATCGTATTGTGTACAGACCATTTCTGAATCCTTTGCCGTGGCAACAGGGACAAAATTGGTCAAATCATCTGGGGTAATAATAACGCCACATGCGTGGATTCCAGTATTTCTAACGGAACCTTCAATTTCTGTGGCTTTCTGTAAAACACGACCCTGTAAATCTGAGCCTGCAGCGATGCGTCGTAGTTCTTTTGCGTTTGCAACCGCTTCTTGATTCTTCAGTTTATCGATTAATTCAGTTTCTGAAAAAGAAAACAATTTCTTCAGTGAGATATCTGGAATTAATTTCGCCAAACGATCAGCTTCTGGTAGTGGTAAATTCATCACACGAGCTGTATCGCGAATTGCTGATTTTGCCGCCATCGTACCATAGGTGATGATTTGTGCTACCTGATTTGCTCCGTATTTATTTATCACATAATCGATCACTCGTCCTCGACCTTCATCGTCAAAGTCAATATCAATATCGGGCATAGAAACACGATCTGGATTCAAGAAACGCTCAAAGAGCAGGTCATACTTGATGGGGTCAACATTGGTGATCTGAATGCAATATGCCACAGCAGATCCCGCTGCAGATCCACGTCCGGGTCCGACTGACACGTTCATTGCTCGTGCGGCGTGACAAAAATCTTGCACAATCAAGAAGTATCCTGGATATCCCGTTTTCTCAATTGTTGCTAATTCAAAATCAATTCTCTCTTGAATTTCCGGTGTTATTTCTTTGTACCGCTTTTTCGCTCCTTCATAGGTCAAGTGACGTAAAAAGGCATTTTCTCCGCGCTTTCCTCCATCCAATGCATCCTCAGGTGAAATAAACTCTGTTGGGATATCGAAGGCTGGCAATAATACTTCGCGTGCCAAAGGATACGGCTCACATTTCTCGATGATTTCTTCGATATTTAAAATGGCTTCTGGAATGTCTGAAAAGAGCTCCACCATTTCCTCAGTGGACTTAAAATAATACTGATCATTATCTAATCCATATCTAAATCCGCGTCCTTTACCTTTTGGCGTTTCCACCAATTCGTTGTCTTTTACACACAATAAAACATCGTGCGCTTGAGAATCTGCTTGATTGAGGTAATACGTATTGTTTGTCGCAACAATTTTCACCTCGTGTTTACGTGCCAATTGAACCAAAATTGGATTCACACGCTCCTCTGTCTCTAATTGGTGACGACTTAACTCGATGTAAAAATCTTCTCCGAATTGCTCTTTCCACCAAACTAGAGCTTCTTCTGCTTGCTTCTCCCCTACATTTAAAATCAAATTAGGGATTTCACCGTATAAATTTCCTGATAGAACAATCAGATCCTCTTTGTACTGTTCTATGGCCGCTTTATCGATTCTTGGAACGTAGTACATTCCTTTGGTGTAGGCAATCGATGCAAGTTTAATGATGTTCTGATAGCCTTTTTTATTCTTCGCGAGTAAGACAATTTGATACCCATTATCCTTCACACTTTTGTCTGATAAGTTTCGACAAACGTTGAATTCACACCCAATGATGGGGATAATTTCTTCTTTATCGAATGGCTCTCCGTTCTCCTCGGCTAATTTTCGTTCTTCTCGTACTTTGGCATTATATCCGCTCGCCGCTTTTTCAAAGTGAAAGGCAGCCATCATATTTCCTGTATCTGTTAATGCTACTGCTCGCTGTCCGTGCTTTGCGGCCATTTGAATCAATTGTCCAACTTCCGCTGTCGACTGTAGAATAGAATATTGTGTATGGTTATGTAAATGCGCAAATTTAACACCAGATAATTTTTCCGTGGATTCAGGAGAAATCGGGGCTTTCACCACCTCTTTTTCCTTTTGTGCTCCTCTTATTTTATCACTTTCCGCCTTTAAGTTGACGTGTTGCAATCCAATGGTTTGAATCTCTGAAGGATTTGCCGTTCTATATGATTCGAAATATCCCGGCTCTTGAAGAAGTTGCTCTAAAGTGTAATGTTCTTTACGAATTAGCTCCAAGAAACAACGCGTAGTGGACTCGACATCCGCAGTGGCGTTGTGTGCCTCATTGAATCCAACTTGGAAAAGAAAATGATGAAGTTCCGTTAACGTGGGTAATTTAAATTTCCCTCCACGTCCACCTGGTAACTGACATAATTCAGCCGTGCGTTCCGTGCAAGTGTCCAAAATTGGAAGTGTGAGTGGTGTCTCCTCATTGTTGCGGACATATTCGCAACCCATCACATTGATGTCGAATCGCACATTGTGTCCAACGATGAAATCAGCTTTTTCGAGTGCTTTTTTAAATAAGTACAAAACATCACCTAAATCTTCACCTGCCAAACTTGCCAATTCCGTTGAAATTCCATGAATTTGCTCAGATTGAAAGGGAATATTGAATCCATCCGGACGAATTAAAAAGTCCTTTTGCTCGACTAATGTTCCGTCTGCCTCATGTAATTGCCATGCCAATTGCACGACACGTGGCCAATTCGATGTATCCGTAATTGGAGCGTTATAATCTCTTGGTAATCCAGTGGTTTCGGTGTCAAAAATCAGGTACATGGGCTGTCTAAAAAAGGAACTTTAAAGTTAGGGATTTGTCTGTCATTTTATTGCCATTGTTGAAAACTATTCTTTCTCGTTTTTTACTACATTTATGTAAAATTCAATCATGCGTCTCCTCCTTTCCCTTGCCCTATTATCTTTCCATTTCAAAAGTTTTGCGCAATTCAAAGAATCCGACTATCATTGCAGCAGAGACTCTGTTATTTATCAAACTTCTTACGGCAGTGTGTACATAACGAGGGACCATCATTGTGAATTTTATGATTGGCTTTGTCCGGAACCAAAAGAATGGATGAACACAAACGGAATCATTAAAAATTCCCCAGAATTAGCTAATGCTTGTGCACCAAAAAATTCGATTGGAAGCATTCCTCGTTATTGGAATTCCCTTTATGAATATAAAGGTCAATATTATGTTTATGGACCAAGTGATTTAATGTCCAATCATCCCGAATTCATTTCCGACTCTTTTCTCATTGCCATTACATCTGATTTCTACTACTTTTCCATTAAAAAAGAAGTTTTGGTCAATCCTCATGAACTTCGCTTAACACTTGATTTAAACGGAGAAGATGCACAATTACGCATTCGCTTGCTCACCTTTCCAGAAGGAGCATCACTTTGGAAATACACGATGAAAAATGGATCCTGGTCAGAATTAAAAGTTTCTAGCGACTATGTTCGAAATTACGACATGATTAACAATGATTGTGTCAATCAAAAGTGCTTTCAGGAATTTCAATTTGAGACAAACGATTTGAGTCGCTTGACGTTTATGGATTAAAGTCCCAATTGTTTTTCCCAATGATCGTTGAGCAACACGACTAATTTTCGTGCCATATTGTTTTGGAAACGCTTAGTGCGGTAACCGCCTATCCAATTGATCCCACGAATCGCATTTGTTACTAAAATCTCATCTGCTGCAAGAATATTTTGAGGGAGTATGGAACACTCATATACTTTGATTCCATTGGCCAAAGCGATGTTGATGATTTGCATGCGCATGGTTCCTGCCAAGCATCCTTCCTCTAATCCTGGTGTATACAAAACGCCATTACTAACAATGAAAATATTACAAGATGATGTCTCTAAAATATTTCCGCGTTCATTCACCAAAAACAAATCATCCAATCCTTTTTCCTGCGCTGAAATTGCCGCCATTACATATGTCAAGCCAGATTTTGTTTTGTAATTCGACAAAAAGTTTTTCACTAGCTTGATGTCTTGATAAATGTCCACTTCAAGTCCCTTTGCATTGAGTTCAAAATGATTGACATCATATGGATAAACTTCAATGTAAAAGGTGCATTCATTGGATTCCGGTAAATATGCTCCTCCGGTTACACGGTCCAAAGATAAGCGACAGCGTCCACCTACCATAATAGATGACCGCGTGCAAAGCTCCAACACTTTTGACTCAAAAAATTCAGTGGTATAATAAGATGGGGTTCTCATTTTGATGACTTTAGCGCCATCTAACATGCGTTTCACATGATTCTCCATGTTTAATGGCTTACCATTAATCAATCGAATGCTTTCAAAAACACCGTCACCATATAAATGTCCGCGATTTCCAGGATGGATTGTCGGGGCATCGTTCGATAAAATCGTGCCGTTATTATTTATGTAGAGTAAAGCCATTATTCCTTTTTTTACCGATTATATAAACAAATTTACAAATTGCATTCCTTTGGAAGGATCCAACATAAGCACAAATAAAATCCCGAAAATTGCTCCGCCTATGTGTGCGTCATGTGCGATCCCTGTATTGCCTTTTTTTAAGGAATAATATTCGAAAATTAAATATAGTGGACCAAACACATATGCGGGGATTGGAATCGGAATAAACATCAAAGAAAGCGATAATGTTGGATTCCATAAGATGACAGCGAATAACACCGCAGAGACCGCTCCAGAGGCACCCAAACTGCGGTATCCAGGTTGATCTTGATGTTTCAACATGGGTAAAAATGTCGCTGCGATCATTCCGGCAAAATACAACACACAAAAATAGACAATGCCGGCATTTCCATACAGATTCATCCATTCGATGTAGAGGAATTCCCCCATGAAGTACAAAGTCATCATGTTGAATGCTAAATGCGGAAAGTCTGCATGAATAAATGCGTGAGAAATAAACCGATAGTACTCGTTTTGGTGCTTAATTCGATAAGGAATAAACAACATGCGCTCTTTCAATTCCAAATTTTTATCTGCCCAAAGAGAAACGACGATGGTCGCAATAAGTATGATTAACAACATAATTGGATCTTAAAGTTTCGTTTTGCTTTTCAACGAACTACCGAAGTTAATGATATTCCGTTTAGTCTTGAAAGTAATCAAATTGATTTTGTTACGCATTCATGGATTTTAACGAAATGAAATCATGCTTGGCTTTCACATTTAACTAAAAACTACTTGAATCACACTAGCTAAATAATCCCTAAATTTGTACAAAAAAAATTATGATCGTTTCTCCATCTGTATTATCCTGTGATTTTGGTAACATTCAACGTGACACAGAGATGTTGGATCAATCTCAAGCAGATTGGTTACACATTGACGTAATGGATGGCGTTTTTGTGCCGAATATTTCTTTTGGTTTTCCTGTGCTCGAAGCCATTCGCAAGCACACAAATAAAACTTTGGATGTACACATCATGATTGAAAATCCAGATGACTTTTTAGAGCAATTTAAGAAATCAGGAACAGATATCCTTACTGTGCATTACGAAGCATGTAGACATTTACACAGAACTGTTTCCCGCATTAAAGAATTAGGAATGAAGGCTGGTGTTGCCTTGAATCCCCATACTCCCGTGAGTGTTTTGGAAGAAATTGCTACTGATTTGGATTTGGTTTTAATTATGTCCGTAAACCCTGGTTTTGGTGGACAGAAATTCATTCAAAACAGTGTTGAGAAAGTTAAATCCTTGGTCGAATTAAGAACAAAGAAAAACGCTCATTTTATCATTGAAGTAGACGGAGGCGTAAACTTAGAAACAGGAAAACAACTTGCGGATGCCGGAGCGGATGCACTTGTTGCCGGAAGTTTCGTTTTCAACTCTCTTTCTCCACAAGAAACCATCACAAGCTTAAAATCGCTTTAAGCGTAACAATAAACGGTTCTCAACGTTAATAAACCTTGTATGAAACTCGTTTCACTTTTCCTTTTATTATTTTTCACCTCGTTGGGATTTGCTCAAACGGAATTACAGCGTATGGAAGAAGCCTTAAACGAACATTTATTGACTTTTCGCGGTGCAAAAACAGATGAAGAAATGGACCGTTTAAACGGTGTTTTCAAAAAAGAGATGGAAGCCTTTCTCAAAAAGGATGGCGCTTTTGAGTATCCATTTACCCTTTTAAAAACAGTTGCTGTATTAGATAGCGATGATAAACTTGTTCGAATCATCAACTGGAACATTGAATACACCGATTATTCTTACAGTTACGGCGGATTTGTTTTGAAAAAAGAAGAAGGGAAAGAAAAAGTAACAGTTACTGAATTAATCGATAAACTGGACCCTTACACTCCTAAGCCGGAGGGAATCATTGATGCGAAAAATTGGTACGGAGCTCTTTATTACAAGATAATTCCATTCGGACACCACGGTAAAACAGAGTATTTATTGGTGGGATGGGATGGCGGAACAACCGGAAGTAACTTTAAGTTAATCGATGTGCTCACCTTTTCAGGCAACACCCCGAAATTTGGTAGTCCTGTCTTTAAGTCGAACCGAACAACCTTAAAACGAGTGGTCTTTGAATATTCAAATCTTTCGAACATGAGTTTGAGATTCGACCCAAAAAAAAGCCGAATTGTTTTTGACCATTTGTCCCCTGAATCACCTGCTTTGGAAGGAGTTTATTCCTACTATATTCCTGATATGAGTTACGATGCATACCGCTATGATTTCGACGCGGAAAATTGGGTGCTTCAAGAAGATGTTATCATGACAAATCCTGATGAGGGAAAGGAGGACAAATCGTTCTACACCTTAAATACAAGAACAGGAAAAGTTGAGAAAAACCGAATGAATGCCAATTGGATAAGTCCGCAAGATTCCGACGTTGAATCGAATGGCACACATGTAGCACGTACGGAAGATCCCCAACAAGAACAGAGCAATCCAGAAGTTTTAAACTTTCCGAAAGTGTCGCGTTTGAAAAGAAGACGGTACCATAATCCTGAAATGATGACGGATGATCGTGACAAAAAAAACAAAAAAACCACAAAAAACTAATGCAATTAGGAAGAATCAATCAATTGACGATTAAACGTTTCGCACCTCCTGGTGCATACTTAATCGACTTGCAAGACAACGAAGTTTTATTGCCGAATAAATACATTTTACCTGAACACGAGGAAGGCAGTATTGTCGATGTTTTTGTGATGAAGGATTCTGAAAACCGCATTGTCTGCACGACAGAAGTTCCCTACATCCTATTAGGTGAATGCCGGTACTTGGAAGTGATTCATGTCAATCCATATGGTGCCTTTGTTGACTGGGGATTAGACAAAGACTTACTTGTCCCTTTTAGTGAACAACTTCATCGATTGGAGCAAGAAGAGAAATACTTATTCACCTTACGTTACGATTTTGAAACGGATCGTCTTTTTGGCAGCATGAAAGTTCGCAAAGTATTGGACTTGTGTGAGGACCAAGAAATGGTGGGTCAGGCTGTTGATTTGTTAATCTGCGAAGAAGGTCAACTCGGACGAAATGTGATTGTGAACAATCGCTACGAAGGATTGATTTTCAAGAATCAGCAAACGAAGATTCTCGAGCGCGGACAAGAAACCAAAGGTTATGTTAGTGTTGTTCGACCGGATGGAAAATTAGACATTCGTCTCGAGCCTATTACATTTGAAAAATACGACGAAGCATCCCAATTTATCTTGGATGAATTGACGAAAGTGAAAATTCTTCCCTTGTGTGATAGTTCCTCTCCAGAAGAAATCAGAGCACAATTAGGAATGAGTAAAAAAACGTTCAAACAAGCCATCGGAAAATTATACCGATGGAAAAAAATCATCATCAAGGATGATTCCATTGAACTCATAGGCTAGTTAAACGCCCAATCTTCCTAATATACTTCCCTCCTCTTTACGTGGCCCTACTCCGTATGATAAAATACGTGAAGCCAATCGTGAAATCGGCAAGGTTTGTAACCATACCTCTCCTGGACCTTTCAGCGTAGCGAAGAACATTCCTTCACCACCGAATAAAGTATTTTTTACTCCACCGACAAACTGAATATCGTAATCAATGCTTTTGGTGTACGCGACAATACATCCAGTGTCTACGCGAAGAACTTCACCTGAACTCAAGGTTTTTTTTATCACGTGTCCACCAGCGTGACAAAACGCCATTCCGTCGCCTTCTAATTTCTGCATGATAAATCCTTCGCCACCAAATAAACCTGTTCCCAATTTCCTTTGGAATTCAATCCCAATTGCCACTCCTTTTGCCGCACACAAAAAGGCATCTTTCTGACAAATGATTTTACCATCGTATTGCGCTAAATCGATGGGGATTATTTTACCAGGATAAGGTGAGGCAAAGGCAACTTTTGCTTTTCCAAATCCTTCGTGGGTAAAAGCGGTCATAAATAGACTCTCTCCCGTTAGTAAGCGTTTTCCAGCATTAAATAACTTCCCCATGAATCCATTCTGATGTTCAGAACCATCTCCGAAAATGGTTTCCATTTTAATTCCATCACTCATGTACATAAAAGCTCCCGCCTCTGCAATGGCTGTTTCTTGAGGATCAAGTTCAATTTCAACGTATTGCATTTCTTCTCCGTGGATGTAGTAGTCAATTTCGTGATTCGTTTTCATGGTGATTTTTTTATCAAAATTAATCGGATTTCAGGAAAGAAAAATGAAAACAATAAAATGTTACTCGGATAATAATATTGTTTACTTTTATCCTAAGAGGTAAAGCATATGGAAGACTTTCACGAACAACAAGGAGCACTAGATAGAGAATTAGAGCGATTCATTGAATTGCTTCATCAATTGTTACCGAAATACCATTCTCTTTTGAAGAAGGACGAACTAGAACAACACGAACTTGTTCGTTTAGGTGAAATCGAATCCTATTTGTTAAGTGTCAATTCTAAAATAATGAAAATCAAGGGTGAACTGGAACAAAATTTATTCGGGAAATCGTTGGATACCTATTATAAATTAAAAAATCAAGCGATTGAAGGAGATCCTCAATCACGCCTGAAAATGGAAAAAATGCGGGATGCTTTCTCAGAAGCGCTGCAAGCTGGTGACATCATCAACTTGAACTAGTTCGATTAATGGCAATCTTTTCCATCAAACTTTTCTATTTTTGCAGCGATGAACACATCTAAACGAATTGCCGTAATTGGCGGAGGTAGCTGGGCAACAGCCATAGTTAAATTACTGTGCAACACACAAGAAAAAGTAAACTGGTGGATGAGAGGTGAAGAATCTGTTTCTCACATCCTTCAGTATAAACACAATCCAAAATATTTACAATCTGTTGAACTAAATTTATCTAGGTTGCATGTCTCAACTGATTTAACGGATATCATACAATCTTCGGATGTTGTTATTATCGCTACGCCATCTGCATTTTTAACCGAAACTTTCGCGCATATTTCGGATGATTTATTTCACGAGAAAGTCGTTTTCTCTGCTGTCAAAGGAATCATTCCAGAATTCAATGCCATTCCTGCTCGTTTCATTCATAAAACACTGGGTGTTCCCTATGAAAAAATAGGCATTATTTGCGGTCCTTGTCACGCGGAAGAAGTTGCACTTGAACGCTTATCCTATTTAACGATTGCGTGTAGCGATCAATCCATTGCAGGACACATGGCCGATGCATTGTCTTGTCGATACATCAAAACCACACTATCCGACGACTTATTCGGAACGGAAATTTCTGCCGTATTAAAAAACGTATATGCCCTTGCCGCTGGAATTTGTCACGGTGTAGGATACGGCGACAACTTTCAAGCAGTTTTAATCTCAAATGCGATTCAAGAAATTGAACGATTTATTGATGTAGTGAGTCCAGTTCACCGAGACACCAAGTCGAGTGCCTATTTAGGGGATTTGTTAGTAACCGCTTATTCTAATTTCTCCCGTAACCGAACTTTCGGATTCATGATAGGAAAAGGCTATTCTGTTAAATCAGCGCAATTAGAGATGAATATGATTGCAGAAGGATATTATGCGACGAATAGTTTATCCGAAATAAATAAGAAATTTGACGTTGACATGCCCATCTTAAATGCCGTCTATCGTATTTTGTATGAAGGAAAAACTCCTGCTATTGAAATGAATTTACTTGCTGAAAAATTATCTTAAAATCAGACCCAATGCTTGTTTTTAAATTTGGAGGAGCATCCGTGAAAGATGCCGATGCTATTCGAAATGTTGCTTCCATTCTATCACTTTATCCTGGAAAGAAACTCACCGTCGTTGTTTCTGCGATGGGCAAATCAACGAATAAACTAGAAGAAATCGTTGATGCATTGGAAAGTAAAAACCATAAATTATTTGTTGGATTGGTTGATGAATTAGAATCCTTCCACATGGACATTATGGCTGCATTGTTTCCGGAAAAACATTTTAAAATCTACCAAACCATTGAGGAACTTTTCGAAGCATTAAGATCGCGTTTTGAAGCTGTTTTTTCGGAGAATAAGAGTTTTGAGTACGATCAAATTGTTTCCCTGGGAGAAGTATTGTCCTCTCAAATTGTTAGTGCCTATTTAATCGATCAAGATTTTTCTGTGAAATGGATGGATGCCAGGAAATTGATTCGTACCGATCATACCTATCAGGAAGGAAAAGTGGATTGGAAGAAGACGGAACAACTCGTACAAGAAAGAATGTTACCTGAGTTCAATGAAGCAGATATCCTTTTAACACAAGGATTCATGGGACATACTTCCGAAGGATTCACCACAACATTAGGAAGAGAAGGTTCTGATTATACCGCAGGAATTCTTGCTTATTGTGGACAGGCAGAGAGCGTTACTATTTGGAAAGATGTTCCGGGCATGTTGAATGCTGATCCGAAATACTTTTCAAACACGAAAAAATTAGAAGCGATTTCATTCAAAGAAGCGATTGAACTCTCCTACTATGGTGCAAGTGTCATCCATCCGAAAACTATTCAACCGTTGCAAAACCGAAATATTCCACTGTTTGTAAAATCCTTTCTAGATCCGAAAGCAGCTGGCACGGCCATTCAAGCATCTTCGAGTTACGACCATTTGATTCCTTCGTATATCTTTAAATTTGACCAAGTTTTATATTCCTTTACACCGAAAGATTTTTCATTTATCGTAGAAGAAAATTTAAGCGTCATCTTTGGGAAACTCTCTGCCATGAATGTTAAAATTAACCTCATGCAAAATTCAGCTTTAAGTTTCTCGATATTAACGGATCAGAAAAAATTGAAAAAAGATGAACTTCTTGCTTTGTTTCAAGATGACTATGAAGTGAAGTACAACGAAAATCTTAGTTTGGTGACGATTCGTCATTACGACAACCTTACCATCGAACAAGTAACTAAGGATAAAGAAATTATACTCCAACAACGTACAAGACACACCGCTCGTTTTGTTTTGAAATAATCTGTAAATACCCTAAAAGAGGTATTACGATTCTTCAAAAATGAACGTAATTTTGTGCCATGTTGAACACATTAGACCATATTGAATTAAGTCAAGTTGTAGAAATCGTCTCTGTGGACCATTCTCCAATTTCCTCTAAGTTGACGGAAATGGGCTTGGTTTCAGGTCAACTCATAACAACCTTGTTCAGAGCTCCATTTGGTGATCCAATTGCGATTGAACTGAATGGAACAGTACTTTCCCTCCGATTAGAGGAAGCGCAATTTATTGAAGTAAAAGCGTAATGCTTTGACTCAAAATTAATAAGTTTGCAAACCATGAAAATTGCGTTACTCGGCAACCCGAATACAGGCAAAAGCTCCGTATTCAATCTCTTGACAGGTTTGCGTCAACAAGTCGGGAATTTCCCGGGTGTCACCGTAGATAAACGCAGTGGATTTATTCAACTAGGGCAAGTTCAACATGAACTCATCGATTTTCCGGGAACCTATAGTATTTATCCACGTTCAAAAGAAGAAACAGTCGTTTTTGACGTTCTATCTGACCCCGGACATTCTCAGCATCCTGATCGCATTATCTTTGTTGTAGATGCGAGTAACTTACAGCGTAATTTATTATTCTTTACCCAAGTTTATGATTTAGGAATTCCCTGCGTTTTGGTTTTAAATATGTGGGACCTTGCACAAAAAAAGGGCATCACTATTTCCATCGAAGCATTAGAGAAATTATTTCCAGGTGTTCCCATTGTTCAGTCAAATGCACGTATTGGACTAGGGAAAGATCGGATTCTGAAAGCCATCGATTCGATTAAAGATAAGAATCTAACATCTACTCCCTTCCTAAATTCGTTTCACTTATGTGAAATCGAAGATGTTCAATGCCAAAAACTGGAAGCAGAAAACCGTCTTCAAAAAATTAAAACTTCATTAACAAAAGTGGTTGAGACAAAAGTATTGGAGGGAGAAAACTTTTCTCGAAAAATTGATCGAATTTTAATTCACCCTGTTTTTGGATACTTGATTTTTGCACTTGTATTGATGGTCATTTTTCAGTTCATCTTTTCGTTTGCAAATGCACCGATGAATTGGATTGACAATTTATTTTCACACTTTTCTATTTGGAGTAGTGACTTAATTCCTGAGGGAATGGTGAATGATTTAATTTCACAAGGGATAATCCCAGGAATTGGGGGAGTCGTTGTGTTTGTTCCTCAGATTGCCATGCTTTTCTTTTTCATTTCTATATTGGAGGAAAGCGGTTATTTGTCGCGCGTGGTCTTCATCATGGACCGACTGATGCGTCCCTTTGGATTGAACGGAAAAAGTGTCGTTCCATTAATGTCGAGTGTTGCATGTGCGATACCAGGAATTATGGCCACACGGACGATTTCCAATTGGAAAGAACGACTCATTACCATCCTAGTTGCGCCATTTATGAGTTGTAGCGCACGAATCCCGGTGTATACCTTGCTCATTTCTTTGGTGATTCCGAAAATGTATTTATTTGGATTTATCAACCTTCAAGGAATCGTTCTCTTTGGATTATACAGTTTAGGAATTGTCTTTGCTCTTTTGGTTTCTTTCCTTTTAAAGTTGTTCATCAAACAAAAAGAAAAAGGATTTCTCTTGTTAGAGCTACCTGACTACAAGAATCCACGCTGGGGAAATGTGTTCATCAACGTACTTGAAAAGGTGAAAATATTTATTCTAGATGCTGGGAAAATCATTTTAGCCATATCCATTATTCTTTGGTTTCTTGCCAGTTTTGGTCCAGATATGGAAGGTGCAGAGCACGGACTTAGTAAAAAGCGCTCATATCAGTCCTTGTCGAAACATGAACAGTCGATTGCCATGGATGCATGTAAACTTTCCAATTCTTACATTGGCATTCTTGGAAAAGGAATGGAACCCATCATTGCTCCATTAGGATATGACTGGAAAATTGGTATTTCATTGATTACCTCGTTTGCCGCTAGAGAAGTTTTTGTTGGATCATTGGCAACTATTTATGCTGTGCAAGATGACGGCGGAAAGCAAACGTTGTTAATTGACAGAATGCGAAACGAGGTAAAAGCGGATGGGTCTCCAGTATTTACTTTGGCAAGTGGTGTTTCCTTAATGGTATTTTATGTATTCGCCATGCAATGTATGGCAACAATGGCTGTCGTAAAACGCGAAACGAATTCGTGGAAATGGCCGCTCATTCAACTCGCCTTTATGGGGGTATTGGCTTACTTCACTGCTTGGTTGACTTTCATCATCCTTTCTTAATTCGCGGATAAATCTTAAATTCGTTCAAATATGCAGCTATTAATCATTTTCCTTGCGCTTGGACTTTCTCTATTTTACATAGGAAGAAGGATTTGGAAACAATTTTCCAAAAATAATTCCACTTGTGAAGGTTGCGCGTTGCATCAAACGATGACTAAAGAGTAACACGACTATGGCAAATGTTCAACTTTATAAGTACAATGCTACTTTTTATTCCATAAAACAAGAAACAGCGGCCTATTTCGCCAACGAATTTTTAGAGACTGAACTCGATGCCGATCATGTGGCATGGTTAAATTTTCATGGAATTGAGGATGCCGAATCGATCGAATATTTATGTCATAAACTAGGCATTGATAAATTATCCATAGAGAACATTCACTACCAAGTTCGACGACCTAAAATTGAAGAGTACAGTAAGTATATGTCCTTCTACGTAATGTCGGCGTTGCCGAAGGAAGTGGAAAACCCATATTTGCATCAAGATCAAATTTCCTTTCTAATGGGCGAAAATTACTTGATTTCCTTTCAAGATAAATCTTCTGATCACTTTACGGATGTGCGAAACCGCATAGAAAAAGACAGAGGGAAAATTCGGAAAAAAGGCAGTGATTTTTTAATGTTTCGCATGTTGGAAGCAATCATCGATAATTACTTTGAAGTCTTGGAAGATATTTCAGTTCAAATAGAATCCATCGATGCCAAGCTTCATGTTGTTCAGGACAAATCCATTCTAACGAGCATCGAGTTAGAAAAACGCAAGCTCATCGAATTACGCAAAATTGCCCAACCGATGCGAGATATCACCAACCAATTAGAAAATAGTGAGAGTCCATTTATACAAAGTATCAACCTTCATTATTTCCGAAGTTTACGTGCCTCGTGCTTGAGTGTGTTGGAAGAAATTGATGCCAACAAACAAATTTTAGAAGGTATGGCAAATCTATATTACGCTGCACAAGGACAACGAATGAATGAAATTATGCGTGTATTGACGGTTGTCAGTGCTATTTTTATTCCGCTTACCTTTATTGTCGGTGTTTACGGAATGAATTTCGAACATATGCCTGAATTGAAATATAAATATGGTTATTATACGATTATCGGAATAATGATTGTTATAGGTGTTACATTACTGACACGCTTTCGTAAAAATGGATGGTTGAAAAAATAATGTTTCTGCATTCTTACCTGTGAAATCAAGTCGATAACAAATCTGTTAACATTTAGTTAAATAAAAATTTACCAAAAGAATCGTACGTAAGTTTGATTCATAAAATTAACGACTATGAAAAATTTATTTTTATCCCTTGGGATTATGTTCATCGCAGTATTGGGAATGAACACAGTAAATGCACAAATTGAGAAAGGTGCTAAAATCGAATTCAGCAAAGAAACGCATGACTATGGAAACATCAAATACGGTGGTGAGCCATATTGTAATTTTGAGTTCAAAAACACAGGAGATGAGCCTTTAATTATTTCAAATGCAAAAGGATCATGTGGTTGTACCGTTCCTGAATGGCCGAAAGAACCAATTGCACCAGGAGCAAAAGGAGTAATTCGTGTTAAATACGATACAAACCGTCCAGGTCCAATCAACAAAAACGTAACCATCACTTCAAATGCAATCAACGAGCCTAACAAGGTGATTCGTATCAAAGGTGAAGTTGGACCAGCTCCAGAAGTTGGAACACCAGTGAACAACGCAGGTGCACCGACAAATAACTAAGAGAACACTCTAAAATAGAAAAGCCGATCAACTTCTTGATCGGCTTTTTTTATGCCTTGATTTCCCGTTTAATGTGACAGGTTAGATTTCATTGAAATTAGCAACAGTATTTTTCCACTCACCTTTTGTTCCAGGTCGAACAAGTTGAATCGTTTGATATCCAACCAAATCGGCTGCGCTTAATTCCTCCTTTATATCCGATAAGAAAAGAATTTGATTCGGTTCTAAATCTAATATTTCCGCAATGGCCTGATACGTTTCTGAATCGCGTTTAGCTCCTGTTTTTGTATCAAAGTAATTGGATAGGTGTTTACTTAGATCACCGTAGCAACTAAATTGAAATAATAATTTTTGTGCATGAATGGAACCAGAAGAAAAGATTCCAATTTTCAAGCCATTCGTTCTCCATTTATTGAAACAGGTAGGAACATCATCGTACACGTGTCCTTTGATGTCTCCATCTTCATAGGCTTTTTTCCAAACAAATCCTTGAAGGGTTTTCAGGGGAGTTACTTTTCTATCTGCACGACTCCATTCGTCGAGGTAAGCGATTACCTCTTCTGTTGTCGTAATGCTCTTCCCTTCTTCCTCTTTTACCAGTTTGATTACTTGTGCAAAAGATTCTTTCACCTCACTAACCTGTGCCATTTTAGGCAATACTTGAATGTGTTCTCTAAAATAGGGGAACAATTCATCCACAACAAAAGAGATAGAAGTTGTGGTTCCTTCTATATCACATAAAATATACTTAATTTGTTTATCCACGATTTGGAAGATTAAACGCTAAAAACTCATTTTCTTTACCCGAGTTAGTGTATTCAGGAACCCACCCAGACATGTCTATAAAAATACGGATGGCTTTTACAAATGGATTTAAATCACCTGCATCAAACCAATGTTTTGTTCCGGCAGGGACAGAGATTAAATCACCCCGCTCGCACAATAAATTAAAAACCTCTTCATTTTCAAGATGAAACCAAAATAGTCCTTGTCCATCGACGAAGAACCTAATTTCATCCTCTGAATGCGTATGTTCCGCTAAAAACTTTGCGCGTATTGCCGCATAATTCTCCGTAGAGGAATTGATGGAAATGACATCTGCCGTTTGATATCCCCCACTTTTCATAAATGGATCTAGATCGGAATGATAGGCTAGAAGTATTTCTTCTGAACTTGCTGAATCATCAAATACAGTAGCGCAAAACCACTGATCAAAGAATATTCCACGTTGGTTCATGAAAGACCTGATTTCTTGCGGATCCGTCAACTGAACGTGTTTATTTGGTATGGATAAAATTGCCATCAGATTTGTTCTAATTCACATTCACAAAGATAATCCAAGGTTTCCAAATGTCGTTTCGCTGCGAACAAATTTTCACCCCAAGCATACGTTCCATGTTGACGAATAATAAAACAATGTTGCTTCATTTCCGACAATCTTTGAGGAAGTACTTGTTCAAAATAACTCATTTCCTGTGCGTTTTCAAAAATTGGGATTTGAAGCGTACAGTCGTGTGTAGTAACTCCTGAAAATCCTTTCTGTAATTCATAATTCCCTACAGTGAAAACTTGATCATTTTTCATTGAAATCAATACTGGGTTTTTAGAATGACTATGCAGAATAACTTGAGCTTCAGGAAAAAGGCGATAGATAAGCACATGAATCATTGTTTCATCCGATGGTTTCACACCGATGTATGGCGCTTGAACACAACCATTTTCATCAATCGCAATAAAATCCTCTGCTTGGAAGGTTGATTTATCCACTCCAGATCGGGAAACCCAAATTTGATCATTCTCCCTAAATGAATAATTCGTTGAAGTAGCAGGTGACCATCCCTTCAAATGATATGCTCGAATTGTTTCAGCTAGTTTAACTTTCATTTTTTATGAGATATAAACAAAGAAAACGCACCAATGATGCGTTTTTCTTTGTTTGTTGTTTGATCTATTAATTCGCTAACATCTCTTTTACTAAAGTGGCAATTAATTTACCATCAGCCTTTCCAGCCAATTTTCCACTAAGAACACCCATTACTTTACCCATATCTTGTGGACCTTGAGCACCTACAGATTGAATGGCATCTTTTACCTCTTCCCTTACTTCTTCCTCACTCATCATTTTTGGCAAGTATGCTTCGATGATTTTTGCTTGAAACAATTCATCATCTGCTAGATCCTGACGGTTTTGAGCAATATATAACTCATACGTCTCCATGCGTTGTTTGTGCAACTTCATGCAGATTTTGATACCAGCTTCATCGCTCACCTCGCCACTTCCTGAAGTAGCTTCTAACAGTAATTTGGATTTAATATCTCTAAGCGCCGCTAACTTTTCTTTTTCTCGAGCGAGCATTGCTTTTTTGATGTCCTCGTTGATTATTTCAGTAAATCCCATTAGTCTACGTTATCGTGTAAGAAATTATTGCTTGTTCTCAATCCAACTCTTCCATCTTCATCTTGCGACAAACCGAAACGTGAAAAACGCTCTTCTACACTAGGAGTAGAATGATTGATACTGATGTTTCTACGAACAAAAGCCGGTTCATTCTCAAATTCTACAATTCCCTCCGCTTTTTTCAACTTCGCTGTAAATTCTTGAATACGAGAAACACGTTCCTGTGATTTACGTTGTTGTTCTTCTGGAGAAAGAATGCGTTGTACAGGTTCGATACTGATGCGTTGTTCAGTATCATCCTCCAACATGTGACGCACGATTGTTTCTGGTTCTTTAACTTGAGAAACTTGTTGAATTGGTGTTTGAGAAACAATTTCTTCTTCCTCAACAAATGAACTTGCATCTACCGTTGAACTTGCATCGATTACGTCCCAAGTAAATGCATTTTCATTTTCTTGAAAATTTGAATCTGACGCTTCTACATCTAAAGCAGGCATATCAGCAACAGAACTTGTCGTTTCTTCAAAGCGGTAGCTGATTGGTTCGCTCGCGCTTGGTTCTTCCAATTCATAGCGAGTTGGCTCAACAATTGGCGTTTCGATCACATTTACCGATCTTACAACTGTTGTGTCTACAATATCATCAGCCTTTAAGAAAGGCTCCTGACTTATTTCACTCTGGATCGTTGTGTGTTGAACAGGAGATTCTAGCGGACTAACAATCTCTTTTCGTTGATCTTCCTCCAGTGCGACGATCTTGCGCTCTGGAGCTCTCTCAAAACCCGTGATTGGAGATGAAGAGAAGCCTGTTGCTATTAATGTGATGCTCAGTTTATCACCTAGGGTGGCATCAAAACCATGTCCCCAAATGACGTCAGCCGTTGCACCTGCTGCATCTTGAATATAATCCGTGATTTCGGTGATTTCATCCATCATCACTTCTTTATCACCATAAGTGATGTTGAGTAATACATAGCTTGCACCGTTGATATCGTTGTCGTTCAATAAAGGAGAAGTCAAGGCTTCTTTCACAGCAACAATTGCACGGTCTTCACCTTCTGCAACTGCACTTCCCATAATTGCTTGACCACTGTTGCGAAGCACCGTATTTACATCATTGAAATCCACATTGATTGTCCCTGTAACCGAAATCACTTCAGCAATTCCTTTTGCTGCAACCGTTAATACATTGTCAGCATGTGAAAACGCACTTGAAAGGGACATGTTTTTTCCAAATTCACGCAAGCGCTCATTGTTAATGATCAATAATGTATCCACATTTTGACGCATTTTATCTAATCCTTCTTCCGCTTGTTGGCGACGTTTTCTTCCTTCGAAATTAAACGGAACCGTCACAATACCAACAGTTAAAATCCCAAGGTCTTTTGCTACTTGCGCAATAACAGGAGCTGCACCTGTTCCGGTACCACCACCCATTCCAGCCGTAACAAACACCATTTTCGTGTTTTTGGAAAGAATTTCACGAATTTCTTCGATGTTTTCAATTGCCGCATTCATTCCCATTTCAGGAATCATTCCTGCTCCTCTTCCTTCGGTCAAGTTTGGACCTAACTGAATTTTGTGTGGTACAGGGGAAATATCCAATGCTTGTCGGTCAGTATTACATACAATAAAATCAACCCCAACAATTCCTTGCAAGAACATGTGATTTACCGCATTTGATCCACCGCCACCAACTCCAATAACTTTGATAATTGAGTTTGCGTTGCTCACTGCCGCTGCTCCCATTTTAGGTAAGTCAAATTCCATATCTTTTATTTTTTTCTATTAATCTTTATCGTCAAAAAAATCACCTACTGATTGTCTGATTTTATCAAAAAATCCACCATCTCTTTTCGGATTTGAGTGCGTAATTGCTTTAGCTTTTCCAACAGGTGTTTCCTCTGTTTTTTGCACAAAATCCAATCCGGATTTCTCTGCCGCTTCGAATCCTTTCAAAACCAATCCAATACCCGTTGAAAACATTGGACTCGCCAATTTTTCCAGATCGTTCGTGTTGGCTAAATGTTCGGTAGGATAACCAATTCGCGTATCCAATCCTGTCATGTATTCAAACAACTGCGTTAAGTGTTTCAATTGAGCGCCACCACCAGTAACAACGATTCCACCGATTATCTTTTTAGAATAACCAGAACTTTTAATTTCAAAGTTGACCAATTCGATGATCTCTTCCATTCGCGCTTGAATGATACTTGCCAAGTTCTTAAGCGTAATTTCCTTTGGATCACGTCCACGTAAACCTGGGATGCACACCACTTCGTTCTCTTTGCTTTCAGAAGCCAATGCGCTACCAAATCTCACTTTCAACGATTCAGCATGTCGCTGCATGATGCGACATCCTTCTTTGATGTCTTCCGTAATGACATTTCCGCCAAATGGAATCACGGCCGTATGACGAATTAATCCGTCTTGGAAAATGGCCACATCTGTTGTACCACCACCTATATCGACTAAAACAACTCCAGCCTCTTTCTCTTCGTCACTTAACACTGCTTCAGCAGATGCAATTGGTTCCAAGATAATTTCTTTTACGTTCAAACCAGCACGATCCACACAACGTTTGATGTTCTTTACATTATTCACTTGACCAGTAATAATGTGGAAATTTGCTTCCAAACGCACACCACCCATTCCAATTGGATCTTTAATCTCCGGTTCATTATCTACGATGTATTCTTGTGGAATAACCGTAATAATTTCTTCTCCGGGAACCATCACCAACTGATACATGTCGTCAACCAATGCATCGATATCAGTTTGCGTTATTTCTCCTTGCGCATCACGACGTATAATCATGCCTCTGTGCTGAATACTGCTAATGTGTTGACCAGCAATACCAACATTCACGTTTTTAACTCTCAAATCTCCATCAACGGAAGCTTGAGTCAATTCGACAGCTGCATTAATGGATTGAACCGTACGTTCAATATTGGAAACCACACCACGCATCACACCAAGGGATTCACTTTTCCCTAAGGCAATGATTTCAATTTTATTATGTTCGTTTTTGCGCCCAACGAAACAAGCGATTTTTGTTGTCCCAATATCGAGACCAACAACAACTTTACTTCGCTTTACTTCGCTAGTTGGCTCTTTTTCTACAAACGATTTGTCCTTCATACTTTACACTTATTTCGCTATACTTATTCCAACCTTCGTAAGGCATGGCTTCTTTGTAAAATTCCAAAATACGATCAAACTTATCTTTCACATCTTCATCCGAATTGGCTGTTCCGAGAATGATTTTTTGATCGCCTACAATAGGAATTAGTACAAAATCACCGTTCTTTTCGCGGTAAACTTGACCAATCATTTTATGCAATATTGGATCATTACAAACATAATTTGAAATTCGATAGATATCATCTAAATTTCGAATACTTTTCAAGGAATCGTTGTTAATAATTTCAGTGAGCGAATTTGGCGAAAAACGATCCTTAATTGCGCCAGAAAACACGAGTACACGTGCTGTGTGTAAACTAGATCGATTCATCAAAAATCCGTCTTCATCCATGTAAAAACTTTGTCCATATTTATTAAAGATTCGAGCAATGGGTTTGCGAAGATTAAGTCGAATATTCCATTGATTTCCAATGGGTTTAAAGACATCCACATTCTTCACTTCTGGCATTAGTGATATCACGTATTCCATTTTGCGAATATTGAGTTTCTCAACTTGATCGTTTTCTTGAATAAGGCGATGTAGTTCCAAGCGGTCAATGAGTTCCTCTTCCGTTAGAAAAACATCACGATCTCCATTCACATGAATGGAAATTTCTGGTTTGTCGTATTTCTTTCCCGCTTCGACTTTATTCGCGAAAACCAAAATGGTAATCACACTTGCCGCGACAATAATCCACAAACTAATTTTCATCCATTTTTTCATGTCAATCAGCAAGATTTATTGTTAATACTTCTTTCAAGGAAGGTACAATGCGATCAATATCACCAGCGCCAATAGTCAATAGAATTCCTTCTGAATAATTGCTTAAATAGGACAGTACCTCACTTGGTCTTTTAATTGATTTTTTCTCGTTCTTACACATGGAAAGTAACCAATCACTAGTTACGCCTTGAATCGGTTCTTCTCGTGCTGGATAGATTGGCAAAAGAATTAATTCGTCTAATACAGAAAGCTCTTTTGCAAAATCTTCCACGAAATCTTTGGTTCTTGAAAATAGGTGTGGTTGAAAGATGCCCAAAATTTTCTTTCCGGGATACAAAAGTCGTATCGAGCCAATTAAGGCGTTTATTTCCTTTGGATGATGTGCGTAATCGTCTACATAAACAAGATTTTCTGTCCGAATGATGTATTCAAATCGACGTTTAACACCAAGAAAATTCTTAATTCCTGCACGAATTTGAACTTCATCCATTCCCAATTCATGCAATAGGCCTAAACAGGCCAATGCATTTTCGGCGTTATGAATTCCTGGTAACCCAAACTCTACTTCGCGCCACCACGTGTTTTTTAACCTGACATCTCCACAAAGGAATCCATTCTTCCATTGAATATTGGAAACAGAATAATCGGCACTTTCCGACTCTACGGCATACGTAAAGCTAGTTCCTAAGGTTTGTAAATTGAGCCCTTCCTTTTGCATGCAGATTCCTTTCGGGTCCAATTTCATTGCGAATTGACGAAATCCCTCTTTAAACTGTTCGGCAGTTCCATAGATATCCAAGTGATCTGGATCAACGGATGTGATGATGGAAGCAAATGGAGATAAATGTAAAAACGACCGATCAAATTCGTCAGCTTCAATAACCGTGTATGAACTGTTTTGGCTTAAAACTAAATTAGATTGAAAGTTTGTCGCAATTCCACCGAGGAAAGCGTTACACTTCCAATTTGATTGATCGAGCATAAACGCTAGCATGCTGCTCGTTGTTGTTTTACCATGTGTTCCAGCAACGCACAATCCTTTTGACTGCCGTGTCAACATACCAAGAACCTCTGCCCGCTTCAACAATGTAAATCCATGTTGTTTGAAGAAGTTGATTTCATCCAATTGCTTAATCGCTGGAGTGTATACAACAAGAGTATCATTTTTATTTGTGAACGATTCTGGTACTTGATCTCCCCAGTCATCAAAATGAATCAAACACCCTTCGTTTTCCAATTGTTTTGTCAATGGTGATGGTGTTTTATCATAGCCCCCGACATTCAATCCATTCTGTTTGAAATAGCGCGCTAATGCCGACATTCCAATACCACCGATACCGATGAAATACACATTTTTATAGTGGATGAATTGCTGCATTTTTTTTTAAATAATTGATTCACATACGTCGACAATTTCGCTGCATGCATTTGGTTTAGCCAAACGTAAAATGGCACTTCTTAATTGATCACAGCGCACTGGATTCTCAAGTAAATCGATTGTGCTAGAAATCAAGGTTTCTTTTGCTTCGTTATCTCGAATGAGTACAGCGGCATCTTCACGTACCAATGCCATCGCATTTTTTGTTTGATGGTCTTCCGCAACATTCGGTGAAGGAACCAATACACAAGGTTTTCCAATTAATGTGAGTTCTGAAACAGACAAGGCTCCCGCACGAGAAATAACGACATCTGCGGCCGCATACGCTAAATCCATACGTTGAATAAACGCATGAACTTGAATGTTCTCTTTCCATGAATCTTCGAAGTTCGCTTCTATTTGCGAGAGGTAATTTTTCCCACATTGCCAAATAATTTGGACATTCGAAGAACCAATTAAAGAAACATGATGCAATACACTTTCATTCAGCGTACGCGCACCTAAACTGCCTCCAATGATTAGAATCGTTTTCTTTGATGGATTTAGCTTAAAAAAAGAATGTGCCTCAGCGATTAATTCGGAATGTTGTGACACCAAATTCCTTACCGGATTGCCCGTTTGAATGATTTTCGAAGGCGGAAAAAACTGTTCCATACCACTGTATGCGGTACAGATCTTTGCTGCTTTTTTCGCTAATAATTTATTTGTTTTTCCTGGGTAGGAATTTTGTTCTTGGATCAAGGTCGGTATTCCCAAAAGATTTGCCATTTGCAGGGTTGGTCCACTTGCGTAACCTCCCACACCAATCACCAATTGCGGATTAAATTTTTTAACGATTGTTCGAGCAAGTAATAAACTTTTTAAAATCTTAAATGGCAACAAAAAGTTTGATAAAGTTAATTTTCGTTGGAATCCAGCAATTGGAAGTCCAACAATTTCATATCCAGCTTGTGGAACTTTTTCCATTTCCATTTTTCCAATTGCTCCAACAAATAGAATGGCAGCAGATGGATTTCTTCGTTTGATTTCATCCGCAATAGCTACTGCTGGGAAAATATGTCCCCCTGTACCACCACCAGAAATTATTACCCGTTGAATACTCATGAATCTTTCTATTTATGCTTGCTCAAAGGAAGCTTCTTCTTTATCTTTTTCTAAATCTTTTGCAAATGCTTGTATTACCCCAATCGAAACGCAAGCCATAATTAATGCGGATCCACCCATTGCCAAAAACGGCATGTTTTGACCTGTAACTGGAAAGACACCTGTACAGACCAGCATGTTTATACTTGCCTGTGTCAATAGATGAATGCCAATTCCAAGTGAGACATAGGACTGAAAAAGGTCTGTCGTTTTTAGGGCGATTTTGATGATTCTAAATAACAAAATCATATACAAAAGAGCTAAAAACGCTGCCATTAAGAAGCCAAATTCTTCCACGAACGTTGCGTAATAAAAATCGGCATACGCTTCCGGAAGGTATTCTTTCAATTTTCCGTCACCCACTCCCTGTCCGAAAAAAGAACCCACATGAATCGCTAATTGCGCATTTTTTGCTTGTGCATTCGCTTGAGCGGTTTTAATATCTTGAGAATCGCTGTCCATGCGATTTGTTAGGCGGTTTTTCCAGGTGTCGAATCGCGGCAAGAGTCCTACTTCCGGAAAGGACATATGGAAAACCACTGCTAGTGTTATCATAAGAATTCCAGCTCCGCCCATGGTTAATAACTTACCCCAAGGAACACGTCCTATGTATAACATTGCCATACACAACATGAATAACATGGCTGATGTTGAGAAGTTATCTTTTAAAATCAAGGAACAGATAACCACAATTGGAATCATCAAGGGAAGAATTCCATCTTTCCAACTTGATAACTTATCCTTCTTTTTAACTAGGATTCTACTGACATAGATAATCAAAGCCAATTTGGCGAAATCCGAGGATTGAAAGGTAAGTTTCACAAACGGAATTCGAATCCACCGTCCGGCACCATTGACCTCTGTTCCAAAAAACAATGTAAACACTAACAATGCGATGGCGACGTAATAGGAGAATTTTGCTAATTGACTAATGTATTTTGAGTTGACGCGGTGAATAGCAAACATGGAAGCGAAGCCAAGTACCACGTAGATTAAATGTTTTAATAGGTATTGAAACGGTGATCCACCATCGATTTTCACCAAAATTGGAACAAAACTATAAACAGTCACAAGAGAAAAAGACATC
>CANHMH010000011.1 GCA_947461635.1 Flavobacteriales bacterium
ATCAATGTGTTCAGGGAATTGAACTTAAATAACTTGAATTTCATAACTTCTTCGGAGCTCGCTCCGATAAATTAATCAGACATGGCAGAAATCGCAGAAGGCGGTGGCGGTGGCCACGGCAAAGGAAAGAAAAGAGCAAAGAAAAGCTCAACTCGAGTAGACATGACGCCCATGGTTGACTTGGCGTTCCTACTCTTGACGTTCTTCGTCCTCACATCCACTTTTAGCAAGCCTAAAATGTTACCATTAGCTTATCCAGCGAAAGTTGATAAAGACATTGACGTTAAAGGTCCAAAGATGAATAACGGTATTACCTTCCTTCTTTCGGAAGACCGTATATTCTATTACCAAGGTGAATATTACAACAAAGATCACCGTGCTGACGATGGTTCAGTAACGGAATTAAAAGAGGTTGATTTTGGTACAGGAGAAAAAGGTATCAGAAAATTGTTAGGAAAGTTAAATAATTACGTTTTAGTTAAAAAGCAAGGTCTTGATGAAAAACTAAAACGCAAACAACTTAACGATAGTACTTACCTGAAAAAGCTAGATGGACTCAGAGTCGAAACAAAAGCACTGAAAGTACTCATCAAAACAGATAAAGAAGCGTTGTGTAAGAATTTCATTGATCTTGTGGATGAATTAAAAATTGCAGAAATCGGGGTAATCGCACCAGTTGATATTACACCAGGAGAGCTGCAGTTGATGAAAGAAAAACTTAAAAAATAATTCCTATGCAAGTCCTCTATGTCATCGTTGCTTTAGTCACAGGGTTTTCTCTCCTAGACTATTTAACTGCTCGTAAATGGCAGCAAGTAACATCAAACACGAGAAATGAAGTCGTTTTTGCTCACAGAAACAAAGCCTATGGTGCTTACGTTCTGAGAAGTAGCTACAACAAGCGCATGGTCATGATTATGGCTGGATTGATTCTTTTTGCAGCGTTATCATTTGGAATTTCTGAACTCATCAAACGCTTGCCGAAAGAAGAAGTGGAACTACCTAAAGACAACGGTAAAAACATCACGTTACAACCACCTGCGAAAGAACTTCCCCCGCCGGTAACGCCTCCTCCTCCCCCACCTCCAAAATTGGAGCAAATGACGGCCTTCTTGCCGCCAGTGATTGAGGATGAAGTTGTAACAGACGTACTACCTACACAAGCAGAACTAGAAAATACAAAAGCTGGTGATCAAGATGTTGAAGGTGGTGACGAAGGTTGGGAATTACCAACAGATGAGCCGACCGGAGGTCCAGCACTGACACAAACGGTTGTTGAACCGATCGAAACATGGGTAGAAGTTGAAGCAGAATTTAACGGTGGATACGATAAATTAAATGAATTTATCAATGATAATATCCGTCCACCAGCTGAAGCAGCAGACCTAGGCGTAAATGGTCGCGTTATTGTACGCTTTGTCGTAGAAAAAGATGGAACAGTTTCTAATGCTGTTGTTGAAACAAAATTAGATGAGTGTCCAGCTTGTGACAAAGAAGCACTGCGTGTAGTAAGCAGAATGCCGAAATGGAAAGCAGCATCGAATGCAGGTAGAGAAGTTCGTACCTATGTGCGCCTTCCGATTAAATTCGAATCTCAATAGTTGTAAACTAAATTTATAGATCCCCAATAGAATTTTCGATTGGGGATTTTTTTTGTCAATATGAAAACAAATATCATTCAAAGTATTACTGGAGGACTCGTTGTAATTGTCGCATTTTTATTTGCAGGAATGCTGCTTTTCAAGGACGTTGTGCCTTACCTGAACGGTTGGAAAAGAATAACGACGATTGTTGTTTTAGTACTTTATGCAAGCTATCGCTTTTCTCGTATTTACAACGATTTCAAAACAAATAAGCAACAAAACGAACGCATATGAATCGATACATTTTATTTCTATCCCTTTTTTTAGTTGTAACTTTCGTTTCCTGTGATTCCCCTCAGAATCCATTGGCATACGTGAAAGAAACACACGGACGAGGCAAAGCAATGATATACGTTGAGGAGTCTTTTAAGCCACTCTTTGAAACTTCGATTTCTACCTTTGAAAGTTTGAATCCCAAAGCAGACATCACCGCCAAGTATCTTCCGGAAGGAAAAATCATCAAAGCTTTTTTTGATGGTCAAGTGAAAACCATTACCATTACACGTGATTTCACCAAAGCTGAAAAAAAATACCTCAAAAGTAAAAACGTCGAAGTAAGTAGCGACCGCATTGCACTAGACGCTGTTGCATTGATTGTTAATCCTGACAATTCTGATACCACCATCAGTATTCCTAGACTTAGACAAATACTTACAGATAAAAACAGTGTTTGGCCAACTTCCAAACAAGCTATTTCGGTGGTATTTGACCAAATGAACTCCGCGAATTTCAATTACATTACCGACATGCTTCAAACGAATAAATTATCCAGCAATGTTTTTGCAGCAAAATCAAATGAAGAGGTTATCAATTATGTCAAAAACAACAAGAATGCCATCGGTATCATTGGGTTAAACTGGATTTCCAATCAAGAGGACTTTGAAGTGCTCAACTTTTTAGCTGGGATTCATGTCATGGATGTAAAACTTACCGAAGAAAGCGAATCATTTAAGCCAATTAGTGGGTTAATTTACACGAGAGAATACCCACTCATTCGCGATGTTTGGATGATCAACAAAGGAAGCCGATCTGGATTAAATTCTGGTTTTGCAAACTTCATGATGGGTGAAAAAGGACAAATCATTATTCATAAATCAGAATTAGTTCCAGCCAATAATCCAGTTCGACTCATTCAAATCAGTCCCAAATAATAAATCTGTATCATTTATCACAGCTTTTTTTTGCCAAACCATAAAACAAAGCTATTTTTGGCAAGCAAATTGATTAGCATATAAAAACACACAAAATGAAAACCTTATTTTTAATCGGAGCAGCATTTTTAAGTAGCTTGACATTCGGTCAAACCTTGAAAGATGCGATTTACAAAACGGATAACGAACGTTATGCTGATGCAATTAAAGATTTCGCTGCATTGGTAAAAGCGGATCCTATGAACGGTGAATTGTACTTTTACTACGGTGACTGTTATTTTGACAAAGGACTTGTCGATTCTGCGAAAATGATGTGGAACAAAAGTTTTGAAGTGGATAAACTTCGAGCGTTACCATATGTAGCTGCTGGACGTGTACTTTGGATTGATGGGAAGAAACCAGAAGCGAAAGTAGAGTTTGACAAAGCATTTGCGCTGACCAAAAAAGACAAATTAAAACGTGCGGAAGTAATTCGTGGAATGGCGAAAATTTTCATTAAGTCTGACGTAAAAGATTACGATCAAGCCTTGTTGCTTTTAGAAGAAGCAATTGTTAAGGATCCTAAAAACGAAGACAATCTATTGTTAAAAGGTGATGCACTTTACGCAAAAACACCGGACAACGCGAGTTTGGCGATTAAATCTTACTTAGCTGTTTTGGACATCAACCCAAAATCACCACGTGGTGTTGTGCGCGTAGCAAATATATACCAAGCTGCTCAAAACCAAGAGAAAGCAAACGAAATGTACAAGCAAGCAAAACAGATTGACTCGACTTACGCACCTGCTTATCGTGCAAATGCTGAGTTGAATATGCGTTTTGGAAAGAAAAAAGCTGCGATTGATGACTGGCAAAAATACTTGAAGCTAAATAACAACTTGGAGGCACGCTACTTGTATACAACAGCACTTTTCAATGCGAAAGAATACTGTGAAGCTATTACCGAAGTGAATAAGTTGAATGCAATGAACTTCTCGAATTTCTACACAGAACGAATGTTGGCATTCTCTTATTTAGAGTGTAATACTGACAGTACTTCTATCAAAAAAGGATTAGATGCTTCCGCTCGTTTCTTCGCTGTTGTTCCAACGAACATGATTAGCTATATGGACTACAAAACGAAAGGAGCACTCTTAATGAAAATGGGTATGGATTCTCTAGGACTGATTGAATACGAGAAAGCTATCGCTATAAATGAAATCGCTGCGAAAGAATTGTCAGGAGAGGTTGCGAGTAAGTACTTTAAAGCTAAAAAGTATAACAAAGCAATTGAATTATTCAACATGCGTTCTAAGTTGGTAACCTTGAATTCAGCAGAAGAATTTGAGCTTGGTAAAGCTTATTACATTGGTCAGAAAAACTATGCATTAGCTGACTCTGCTTTTTCTCATGTGAATAAGTTATCCCCTAGTTACTTACCGGGTTATCGCTGGAGAGCTCTTGCAAATATTGGATTAGATGCAAACAACGAACGTTGGTTGGCACAGCCTTATTTTGAGAAAATCATTGAATTAGTAAAAGTAGAGGAACGCACATTGCCAACGAATAAAACAATGATGTTAGAAGCTTGTCGTTATTTATGTGATTACTACGCGAAATCAGCGGCAAAAGATTTGGATAAAACGAAATCGTTCTACGAAATCATTTTGCAAATCGATCCAAACGATGCGACAGCTAAAACGGCATTGGGAATTAAATAAAATTCTTTGAAAGTAACTGAAAGGCGGATAAATCCGCCTTTTTTGTTTTTGCATTTTTTAAAGAAATTGACTATCTTTCTTCAAAAATTCATCGAATGAAATTAATATATGCTTTCGCTGTTTTAGCATCCTTATCCATGATTTCCTGCAAAAAGGATGTTCCGGTTCCGACAAACACAAACATCCCAAACGGGGACAGTTTAACTGTAGTGGATACATTAGGAAAGCTGAAAGTAGATTTATCAGGTATGCAGAATATGAATGGAAGCGTAAATTTTGCTTTATATAACAACAGTTCAAGTTTTAATTACCCGAATCAAGTATACAAGTCACTTAGCTTTACTCCTACTGGTTCAAGTATGTCCTTTACGATTGATAGTCTTCCGGAAGGAACCTATGCATTTGGTGTTTTCCACGATGAAAACAATAATCAGTCAATAGATCAAAATTGGTTAGGGATTCCTACAGAAGGATTTGCCTTTTCTAATAATGCGATGGGAAGCTTTGGGCCTCCAACATTCATACAAGCCCAGTTTGTTGTGCTAAAAAACCAAACACATGTGCAAACTATTGCACTAAACTTCTATTAACGGTTCATCAAGCGAGCGACGTATTTTCCGATAATATCGAATTCCAAGTTCACCTCATCACTTACAGCTAAGGTGTGGAAATTGGTGTGGTCGTATGTGTATGGTATAATGCACACGGAAAAAGCACCATCTTCTGAATCAACCACCGTTAAACTTGTTCCATTAATGGTAATCGAACCTTTTTCAACTGTGACAAAATCTGATGAATATTCAAAACGATAACGCCAGCTACCATCCTCGTCCGCAATAGAGACACAACGCGCCAATCCATCTACGTGCCCTTGGACAATATGACCGTCAAGACGTCCGTTAAAGCTCATACAGCGCTCCAAGTTGATTTTTGATCCAAGTACCCAACTGCCAAGATTCGTTTTCTGTAAAGTCTCATGAATAGCCGTTACGGTATGTTTTCCCGGATTCAACTCAACAACCGTCAAGCAACAACCATTATGCGCTACACTTTGGTCAATTTTTAACTCGTCACTTAAGTTCGACTCAATGGTAAAGTGAATATTTCCTGCATCCTTTTGGATGTTGGTAATCACTCCTATCTCTTCAATTATTCCTGTAAACATAGATTCAAAATTAAGGCAATTTTCATGAATCCGTTGCGCGGATGTCTTTTATGTTGAATTGCAAATTGGTTTTACCGTTAAATTCATTGGTTTCAAGGGTGTAAGCCATTTCGAAGGCCAGTCCTTTCAATGTGTGCTCTTCTTTGTCAGCAAGATTAAATCCTATGGCGTCGAAAGCCAAGCTAGAATCAGATTGAACCACGCGTAACTTGAGGTGCTTTTCTTTGAGAATGCGTGCATCCGTAGCAAATAATTCTTTCGTGCAAAAAACGGGTTTCATATTTCCTGGTCCAAACGGTTCAAATGCATCGATGATCTTTTTTATCCGTGGTAACTTTCCATTCCACACCGTTTGAATGTCATTCAAGTCGATACTCAAATCAATTTTCTGTAAAGCCGCCAATGGTGCTCCATTCAAACGTCGTTTAACTTCCTGGTCAAACGCTAAGCGAAAGGCTTTCAGATTTTCCTTCGGCATGGTTAATCCAGCGGCGTAATGGTGTCCACCAAATTGGGTCAGATGCTCCTTGCAAGACTCCAAAACATCGTAAAGATTAATCGTTCCTACACTTCTAGCGGAACCTGTTAATTGTCCATTTGATTCGGTTAATACAATCGTTGGGCGGTAATGTGATTCTATGATGCGCGACGCAACAATTCCAACCACACCTTTATGCCAATCCTTTTGAAATACCAGGTTTGTGCATTGATTCGGATGGTCTATATCCGCGGAAATCTGCTCAAGTGCTTCTTCTGTAATGGACTGATCAATCGTACGTCTCAAGGTATTGTCATCGTGAATTTCCTGTGCCAATTGTTTTATTTCTTCTTCATTTGACGATAGCATCCAATCAACTGCCGTTTTACCGCTTCGAATTCTACCTGCGGCGTTTACTCTGGGTGCAATTACAAAAACGACATCCGTTAAATTCAAGGGGAGTTTTTTTCCTGCCAAGGTTAATAATTCATCAAATGCTTTTCTTGGATGTTGATTCATTTGAATGAGTCCATGGTGACATAAAATTCGGTTTTCACCCGTCACATCAACAATATCCGCTCCAATACTTAAGGCGAGTAAATCTAAACTTTCAAACAGTGAATCACTTGGTAAACCATGATCAATATAAAGAGCCTGCATTAACTTAAATCCAACGCCACATCCAGAAAGTTCTTTAAACGGATAGTTGCAATCCACTCTTTTTGGATCGAGCACAATCCCTTTTGGCAATTCTGTTCCAGGTTGATGGTGGTCACAGATGATAAAATCAATGCCCTGATTTTTTGCGCCTTCTACTAATTCATTTGACTTTATTCCGCAGTCAAGGGTAATAATGAGTGAACAGTTCTCTGATTGAGCATAATCAATGCCTTGTTGACTTAAACCGTAGCCCTCTTTGTAACGATCTGGAATGTAATAGCATACGCTGGGATGAAACTTGGTCAATTGCTCGTACATCAGGGCAACAGCAGTTGTACCATCTACATCGTAATCACCAAAAAGGAGAATTCCTTCTTGCTTTTTTATCGCTTGATTGATTCGGTTTATGGCAGCATCCATATCCTTCATCAGGAATGGGTCATGCAATTCATCTAGACTTGGACGAAAGAACGCACGTGCTTCAGCCTCCGTTTCAAGACCACGTTGGACCAACAACCTACCGACAAAAGGTTCAACGTTTAACTTTTCTACTAAAAGACTAACTTTTTTCTCTTCAACTGTTGGTTGAAACACCCATTTTTTTTCCATCTCACTTGTTCTTTACTTTAAGTTAAGCATTTTTTTTGAGATGAATACGCCGAAATTTAATCGACGTAACTTAACTTCAACATATTTGTTGCACCAAGATCCTCTAAGGGAATCGAAGCAATATTAATGACCAAATCACCCACGTTTAAGTAACCTTCTGTTTTCATGAAGTATTTAATATCTGCGATTGTATGATCCGTTGAAATGAGTTTATCGTAGTAAAATGCTCGAACGCCCCATAACAAATTAAGTTGAGTTAAAATATTTCGATTACTCGTGAACACATAGATTTGACTATTTGGACGTTGAGAAGCAATTTTATAGGCAGTGTAACCAGAAAACGACATGGTAATGATGGCATCCGCTTCTACGCGTTGAGATAAACGACAGGCATTAAAACAGATGGAATCGGAAATAAATCGTTCACTATTTTTAACTGGAAGTTCCTCTTTGTTATACATTGCGGAGTGTTTCTCCATTTCTTTGATGATGTTTGCCATCGTTTGAATTACCTGAACTGGATAATTTCCCACAGAGGTTTCTCCTGATAACATCACGGCATCTGCACCATCAAGTACGGCATTCGCAACATCATTTACCTCTGCGCGACTTGGTGTCAAATTGGAAATCATTGACTCCATCATTTGCGTAGCTACAATCACAGGTTTTGCTGAAGAAATACATTTAGAAATTAACATTTTCTGAATGGAAGGCACCGTTTGATAAGGAACTTCCACTCCTAAATCTCCGCGAGCAACCATTAATCCGTCGCTTTCTGCGATAATGGCATCTATGTTTTCTAAAGCCTCTGGCTTTTCAATTTTCGCAATAACTTTTGCGTGATGGTTTTTCGCAGCAATTCTTGCTTTAAGGTCAATAATATCCTCCTGAGAACGAACGAACGATAAGCCAATCCAATCTACTTGATGATTCAATGCAAATTCTAAATCCGCAATATCTTTTTCTGTTAGTGACGGCATGGAAATCTTCGTATTAGGGAAATTCACGCCTTTTTTGGAAGAAAGAACTCCTCCTTGAATAATCTCACAACGAATGGTTGAGTGTCCATCTGTTTCACGCACTTCCAAGACAATTTTACCATCATCCAACAAAATTCGTTCACCAGCTTTAACTTCCTTTGGCAGTAAGGTATAATTAATCGAAAATCGTTCCTTATTTCCGATAACCTTGTCCACTACTAATAAGATCTCCTCTCCATTTTCTAATGGAACACCATTGTTTTCCATTTCATTTGTTCGGATTTTTGGCCCTTGTAAATCAGCAAGTATGGCTACATTTAGTCCTAGTTCTTCGTTTAAGGAGCGAATTAATTCCACTGCTCCAGCATGATCTTCATACGAACCATGTGAGAAATTTAAACGGCACACATTTAAACCTTCCAACATCATGTTTTTCAGGACTTCTTTTTTCAAGGAAGCGGGTCCAAGTGTTGCTACTATCTTTGTTTTTTTCATTTTTAACTCGTTAAATATGCAATTATGTCAAAATCATCTGGTGGAAAATCGAACACCGCAACGATCCCATTAATCTTTCTTAGTTTTTCGAGAAGTACTCCCTTTTCAAACGAATAATTCTCGCGTACGACAAAGAAATAATCGATCATTGGATGTTCCGCATGAAAGGTCCCGTTTTCTTGTTTATTTTTTATCAAATAAAATCGGGTTAAACACTCTTCGTCAAAGTATGAAAAATAACGAAATGGAACGAGCTCTTTTGCCTTATTCGGTCTTATTTCAAATACTTCATTCGACTTGGTAAGGTTTAATTCAAAACACTGATTTAATTCCCAAGCCAAGCGGTAATCAGCAAAGGCAGATGAAACACCGAAAACTTCTTGGGTGGTTTCATCATCAATTACTAATTCATATTTTTTAACCTTTGCCATTTCTCTTTCAAAATTAGGCATTCTACTCGAATGAGAAATGCACAATTGCTTGTCAATTGATCGATTTAAACAAAAGATTATCGCGTTAAATTTTAATTACTTTTGTTTAGATAATATTATTTAAATGAAAATTCAACAAATCTCCGCCATTCTTTTCTTCTGTTTGATCAGTAAAAGCTTTGCACAGCCGACTAAAAAAATAACAAATAGAGATAATTATGCCTGGCAGTTTGGCGTGTCTTGGTTGTTTACAGACGATGATGGATATGAACTAAATCCGTTTTCCTCTTCTGACTTACACAGCGCACCTTTTCCAACGCGTATTTTCGTTGATAAATATATTTACAATGGTTGGAGTATGGACGGTGGAATTGGCTATCAAAAATATGATCAAACCAAATTAGTAAATGACTCTTTGGGGATATCAGGAAGTATGATTTCTGCTGATGTTGCGTTAAAATATTCATTCTACAAACAACTGGGAAGAGGCATCGTGGATCCATACATTGGTGCTGGTTTAGGTGCAACAATGAGAACTTCCGATTCAAGAAATAAAGCGCAAACATTTTCACCTACATGTAATTTTAGCGCTGGATGTACCTTTTGGATGAGTAGTAAGTTAGGCTTACAAGCGCAAGGAACGTTAAAACTCGGACTTACGGATTTCCTTCAAAGTTCAGACTACATGCAATATAGTATTGGCTTAACTTACCGAATTGAACAAACGGATGGTTATAAAAGTGACTTTAACAAATCAAAGTATAAAATCTCTAAACACAGAACACGTATCAAAGTAAAAAAACCAAAAAGCGAATCTTAATTTTCGATTCGAAATCTCTTTTGTGTTTTTTGCTTCGTGGTAACTATTCCGAAATAATAGGTTCCATTCGGTAATTCTGAAGTTTGGAATTTAAGGAGATGTCCTCCTTGTTCATAAAGTTTATCTGTTAATTGTCGAACAATCTTGTCCGATTCCCAAATATTAAATGTTACATGGGTTTCCGCTGGACAAACAAAATAAAAACTAATCTCTCCAGCAGCTGGATCGTGATCAAGGGAATATAATTCGCAATAAACGGATTGATCCACATTTCCTTTAGATAAATACCTAAGTAAAAATCGGTATGCAATGATTGCCATCAAAATGATGAGCGTTACTACTAAAAACTCTATTAACATATCCATTACAACGAAATTACACCTTTTATCTGAGCCGCCTTTTCATAGATTTCTATAATTGAATCTACTGACAGCATGACTTCTTTTACACTTACACTCACATAATTACCTTTCCCTGATTGATGATAGGCGATATCCGCATTTTCATCAAACAAAGCGCTTACCAAAGCCATGCGCTCATTATCGTTTGGTACGATAAACTTGAACAAGTAAACATTGGGCCAATCGAGCTGCTCTAATTGAGCCCTTAAATTATTAAATACACTCACGAAGCAAAGTTAAGGAAGCATTTTCATTCTCAGCTTGAAGATCTTTTTAATTTTGTAATAAGATGAAATTATTTTCCTTAAGCCTTTTATCAATCAGTTTTGTTCTAGTCGGATTCGGTCTGCTGAACATGAAGGAGGTCAAAACTCAAAAAATGGTTTACCATAAGGTGAAACCTGTATTTGAATGTGGTAAATTTCAACCCAATGAATTTAGCCCACTATTGAATAATCGCTTAAGTGATTATATGGACAGGTCTGTAAAACAAGGTGTCAATGCTTCCGAAGACGAACGTGGAATCAAAGAAAAGATTAGGACTGGTAAACTTGTACTTGTGACTCCTTTCACTGGATTTGAAATCGATGAATTCCAATATTCATACCCTGTCTTGACGCCTTATGCTAAAAAGATTTTATCCGAAATTGGACAAGCATTTCATGATTCATTACAATTTACCCCTTTAGCGGACACAAGACTTCTTGTCACATCCATGACCAGAACGCATCACTCCGTATCGAAACTTGTTCGTCACAACCGAACAGCAGTGAAAAAAAGTCCCCATTTAAATGGAAATACTTTTGATTTTTCTTTTTCTCGATTTGTAAGTAATACATCGTTAAGTGCCTGTGAAACACAGTATTTACAAGAATTGAGTGCCTCTATCCTTCACAAATTCAAACAGGACTGTAAACTTTGGGCGACTTTCGAACGTCACGAAGAATGCCTACACATTGTTACGCGCATGGGTAAATAAAAAATTGATGTATTTTTGCATCGAATGAAACACCTCATCCTTTCCATTTTCTTTTTCATTTGTAGCATAGCCTTTAATCAGACTACTTCAGAGTCTTTATCAGGGATTTCAGCGCAACGAATAAATGTTGATTTGACAATTGATGGAAAACTTAGTGAAAAAGAATGGCAAACACCCGCTGAAGCACATTCCTTCACACAACTTCAACCTTACCCAGGAAATGCGTCTAGAAAAGAAACTGAGGTAAGAATGCTCTATGACGACAACGCAGTTTACATTAGTGCCATCTGTTTTGATGATCCTGATTCCGTTTCAAACGTATTATCCATCCGCGACGACTATAATCCCAACTTAGACATCTTTAGTATTTACCTTGATACATACAATGATGATCAAAATGGCTTCTATTTTGGTATCACAAGTCGTGGTGTTCAAATTGACGCGAAAATGCAGGGCACTAACTACATCGGTGAATTAAACCTTGCATGGTTTAGCGCTACTGAATTAACCGAACAAGGATGGACAGTCGAAATCCGAATACCTTACAGTGCCATCCGTTTTCCGAATACAGAAGTTCAGAATTGGGGCATTAATTTCTCTCGAGAAATAGCAAGGTATAGAGAAAATTCTACTTGGGTTAAGGTGAATCCAGACTTGGAGAATTTCCTGCTCGAAAGTGGAGAAGTTGTAGGAATCAAAGGGATCAAACCTCCGCTTCGTTTAGCCCTTATGCCATATGTTTCCTCTTATTTTGATCGCGTTCCGAAAGGCGATGGAACATTTGGTTGGACACGTTCACTGAATGGTGGAATGGACATCAAATACGGAGTGAATGAAGCGTTTACGTTGGATGTTACATTGGTGCCTGATTTTGGGCAAGTCGTTTTCGATCAACAAGTCTTGAATTTGAGTCCATTTGAGGTACAGTTCAATGAAAATCGTCAGTTTTTCACAGAAGGAACAGAATTATTCAACAAAGCCGGACTTTTCTATAGCCGAAGAATTGGCATTCAAGCTCCCTACAAAGTAGTAACGACCATGTTGGGTCCAGATGAATATATAAAAAATGTGCCCGCTGGTTCGAAACTATACAACGCAACCAAGCTTTCGGGACGCATGAGTAACGGACTTGGGATCGGTGTTTTTAATGCCGTGAATGCGGCGCAATATGCAACAGCCGTAAATTACGACAGTGGTCTCGAACGGGAAGTCATGATTTCACCTTTAACAAATTACAATGTATTTGTGCTCGATCAAAATTTAAAAAACAATAGTTCTGTTACTTTTACCAATACAAGTGTTTTACGTTCTGGTGAGTTTTATGATGCCAATGTCAGTGGATTAAATTTCAATGCAAACACGAAGAATAACAAATTCAATTTCAACGGAAAAACCACCGTTTCTGTTCAAAGCAGTGCCAATTCATCTGTTGGATATAACTATAATTTTAACTTTGGAAAGCAACGTGGCACTTGGGTCTACGGTGTTGGATACCTTGAAGAATCTGATAAATTCGATCCAAATGACCTTGGATTTAACTACAATAACAACAAGCGAATCCTCGAAGTATCTGGAGGATTCCGCAATTTCAAGCCAAAGTGGAAAGAACTCACGAAAGTTATTTTAAGTGGTTCATTGTCGAGCATGAGACTGTACGCTCCAAATAATTATGTTGGAACATATTCTAATTTAGGATTTGTGATGGTTTCGAAAACTTTTAATGCTACGGGTTTTGGGAATAACAACACACTTACAAACAACTATGATTACTTCGAGCCACGCGTTTGGGGTAGTTTCTTTCTTCGCCCGAAAAACTATAGCTTCAACTATTGGATTTCAACAAACTATCAAAAACGATTAGCCATTGATGCCGGAACCAATTACATTATTGTACAACGAGAAAACTGGAAGGAATATGGCTACTATATAAGTCCACGAATTCGATTTACAGACTTCATTGCCTTCAGTTATAATTGGAGTCAAGATTTCGAACGAAATAGTGAAGGATATGCTGTTCCATTTGATGAACCCGTAAACTTGCCGTCTGGAATTATCTTTGGGAATCGAGACCGCATCAACACTACCCAAACTATTTCTATGGAATACATATTGACCAATCGAATGGGGATTACCTTCCGATTAAGGCATTATCGTTCTGCCATCAACTACCATTTTTTCGGAAGCCTAAATGAACAAGGATTAATTGATGCCATACCAACGTATCAAGGATTAAATAATAACGGAGAGTCGGCTTATAACATCAATTACAATGCCTTTACGATTGATTGTCAATACCGATGGGTTTTTCAACCGAATAGTGAATTCAACATCGTTTGGAAAAACTCTATTTTTAGTTCGGATAAAGATGTTCAATCAATGTATTGGTCCAACCTGCAAAACACCTTAGCAAATGGACCAGTGAACAGTATTTCTTTTAAGTTAATCTATTGGCTTGATGCCGGTCAAGCATTCGGTAAATTAAAACTTTAATTACCATTTAGAATATTCCCCATCATTGGAGATATATCCATGTTGATAGGTCTCGGTAGTGGATTCACTTTCTTCAATGAAACTTGGATAAACCTGAAGCTTTTCGTAGAAAATCTTTCCTCCAGATGGAACTGCAATCATAAACTTCACATTTTGATCACGGAATTTATCCGTTGCGGGAAAAGAATACATCGTCTCCAATAACATGCGATTTTCTTGGAATTCATATGCGCATTTAATGTTTCGCGCTTTTTTCAATGCCAATTCATGCGTGCGTCCTTGTGAATCATTGATTTGTTTAATGTGAAACAAGGAATCACTTGATTGCGAATAAACCAATTCAATTCCTTGAAGGTAAACACGTCCATTTTTGATGGTTATTACTCCTTCATCCCCATTACTTTTAATTTTGAATCCATCAATCAATTGACTTTCAATGGATTTCTTTTCAATGTTCAACTCAAGACCGGAAATAGTGGCGATTTCTTTTTCCACTTCTCCGTAGATCGCCATAGAACGTCCGATTTGAACTCCTCCCAACGAAACGAGAACAACACCTACGACGAGTGTCACTCCGAAAATTGCCGTCAAAACCTTTAAATAAGTTGCTTTAAATCGAGTGATGAGTCGAATACCAAACAAATAACATTGGGCAACCAGGGCAATAGAAATCAAGGCAATTCCTAAGTAAAAATAGGACTCATGCGAAGCAGATTCAAACAACAATCCGCCGAAATCTTGAAAGGACATAAAACTTCCGTTGAATTGTGCAGGAATGATGTCAGGATTCACAAAGAAAAACACAATGGCAAAAACGAAAATCCCCGTTCCAAACAGTAAAGCCCAAACACCGATGACCACAGAAATGATGCGGAGAATGCCTGCGATTGAGGATTGAATTCCTGAATTCGACTTCAATTCCTTCGCTCCTTTTTTGATGCGATTGGCAGCATCCTCCAATTCCGATTTCATGTTTTCAATGTTCACATGCTGACCTTTCATGCGCAGTTTATCACTACTTGTTTTCGCTATTGGAATGATTGCCCAAAGCACAATGTAAAGAAGGAATCCTAAACCAAATGTCAATAATGTGAAGACGTAAATGGCACGAATGATCACTACGTCAACGTTAAAGTAAGCTGCTACACCGGCACAAACTCCTCCGAGCATTGCGCGATCTCCATCTCTAAACAAGCGTTTTTCCACGGGGGTATCTATTGAAGACGTTGCTTCATTACCATTTCCATTAGATTCATCTGTGAAATCCTCTGGTCTCCCAAGTTTTTCGATGATTTGTTCAATGACGGAAAGTTCAACTACCTGTTTGAAAGGTGTCAATTGCTGTTGCAGTAATTCTACCATTCGCAATTCGATGTCTTGAAGAATCTCATCACTTCCCTCCTCTTTTTGTAGGACTTGCTTTAATTGCTGTAAATAGTTGTTCAACCGATCAAAGGCCTGCTCCTCAAAAATAAATGGAATTCCTTGTAAATGAATGGAAACTGTTTTGTTCATAATCTTTGTATTATAAGGTTGTAATATGACTCACTGCTAATTGCAGTTCTGTCCATGTGCGTTCTAATTCGCTTAAAAAAGCTTTTCCTTCTTTCGTGATGGTGTAATATTTTCTAGGTGGACCAGACGTCGACTCTGCCCAGCGATAATCCAACAACTTCATGTTCTTCAATCTTGTCAATAACGGATAAATCGTCCCCTCCACTACCTTCAACTGTGCTAGGTCGAGTCGTTCTAGTATTTCGGATGGATAAGCTTCCTTCTTGTCCAATATGCTCAAAATGCAATACTCAAGTATTCCTTTCCGCATTTGGGACTGTGTATTTTCAACATTCATTTAGCAATAGTTTATACAAAGATATATGTTTTACTTTGTATTATGTTATACATAGTAGATAAACATAAAAAAAAAGTGTTTGAATTATTTTAAGCACTTAAAGTAATCAAATGGTTCTGAACAGATTAAGCATTGATAATGTGCTTTACAAGCAGTACTTCCAAATTGACTCACCATTTTTGTTTCACGAGAATTACATCTTGGACATGGAACAACCGTTTGCGCAGCAAAGAGCACGCTTTTATCCACCTCATTTTCTGGTGGAGCGATGCCAAAATCCTTTAGTTTTTTTCGTCCTGATTCGGAAAGCCAATCTGTTGTCCAGGCTGGAGAAAGCACCAAATGAACTTTTGCCTCTACACCGTGTTCCTTTAACTTAAGTAGAATATCGTCCTCCATGGTTTTCATGGCTGGACAACCGCTATACGTCGGAGTAATGGTAATTTGCCACTCATCATTCAGGTACTCTACTCCACGCAACACACCAAGGTCCGCCAGCGATAAAACAGGGATTTCAGGGTCACAGACCTCGTCCAACCAGGAAAGAATGGATTCTTTCGTTACCATTTCATGTTTGGATAGGCACGTTGCATGTATTGCAAATCAGCTAATAAGAAACCTAAATGTTCAGAGTGCATTCCCCTTCTGCCGCCTTCAAATTGCCAATTGTTTGTGGGAATAACTAATGTTGCTTCTTCGAGAACCGACAATACGGTTTTGGACCATTCAGCTTTTATTTCACTCATAGATGGAACCATTCCTAATGAAATCAAGGTAGTATCCTCTTCTGTTTGAAAAAACAATTCATCTGTATAGCGCCAGAGAAGATCAAGTGCTGTTTGCGCACGTTGATGTGATTCATCCGTTCCATCACCTAAACGAATCACCCATTCAGATGTATGTTTCAAGTGATATCTTGTTTCCTTGAGCGATTTTTCTGCAATGGCAGCGATTTGCATATCCGTTGATTCAAGCAATTTTTCATACAAAGGCTTTCTAAACGCATCGAATAAAAATTGGCGCATCATGGTATTTGCAAAGTCACCGTTTGGCTGCTCCAATAAAAGCGCATTTCGGTATTCATTTTCGAAACGTAAAAATGCTAATGCATCATGGTCTTTCCCTTGTCCGTCTAACACTCCAGCATAATCCAACAAACTCATCGCTTGTCCGATTAAATCCAATGAAATATTGGTCATGGCTATGTCCTCTTCTAAAATAGGACCATGTCCACACCATTCACCTAAGCGCTGACCTAAAATAAGACTATCATCTCCTAAACGGAGAACGTAATTGTACAAATCTTCATTCTTCATCTTACATGTGTTTGATGCCGTCTGGCACTTCGTAAAACGTAGGATGACGATATACTTTGGTGTCCGATGGTTCGAACAAAGAGTCTGCATCTGATGGGTCTGATGCATGAACATAATTCGATTCAACTACCCAAATACTGATGCCTTCTGATCGACGCGTGTACACATCTCTTGCGTTTTCCAATGCCAATGTGGCGTCAGGAGCGCGTAAACTTCCAACGTGTTTGTGATTTAATCCTTGTTTGCTGCGGATAAAAACCTCCCAAAGAGGCCATTCTCTGTTTGACATAGTTTCTTAATATAAATGTGTTATGCTGTTTTCTTCAATGCGCGTTTTTCCGCATAGGCCATAGCTGCTTCACGCACCCACATTCCTTCTTCCTTCGCTTTCGTACGAGCTTCAATTCGTTCTTTGTTACAAGGTCCATTTCCGTTCACAACTTGCCAGAATTCATCCCAATTAATTGGACTAAAATCATAGTGACCTGTTTCTTCGTTCCATTTCAAATTCGGATCTGGAATTGTTAATCCAAGTATTTCAGCTTGAGGAACTGTTGCATCCACAAAACTTTGACGCAGTTCATCGTTTGAGAATCGTTTGATTTTCCATTTCATCGATTGAGCAGAATTCGGTGATTCATCATCACTTGGACCGAACATCATTAATGCTGGCCACCAAAAACGATTCATGGCATCTTGCGCCATTGCTTTTTGCGTTGGCGTACCATTGCAAAGCGTCACTAAACTCTCGAATCCTTGACGTTGATGGAAAGATTCTTCTTTACAGATTTTCACCATTCCACGTGCATAAGGACCATAAGAACATCGACACAAAGCTACTTGATTCATGATTGCGGCACCATCAACCAACCATCCGATTGTGCCAATGTCAGCCCATGTAACAGCTGGATAATTAAAAATGGAAGAATACTTTGCTTTACCTGAATGCAAGTCATCGATTGTTGCTTCACGGTCAGCACCTAAAGTTTCGACTGAACTATATAAATAAAGTCCGTGTCCGGCTTCATCTTGTACTTTCGCTAACAACACCGCTTTGCGTCGCAAATTTGGAGCGCGTGTAATCCAATTTCCTTCAGGAAGCATTCCAACAATTTCAGAATGGGCATGCTGAGAAATTTGACGAATCAAGGTTTTACGGTATTCATCTGGCATCCAGTCGTTTGGTTCGATTTTAATTTCTTTATCAATCTTTTCCTGGAAGCGCTTTTCTAATTCTTGTAAATCCATTGTTTTCATGTTCTCAGTGCTTTTGACAAATATACAAAATATCAATATTTTCTTAAAACAAATATCGTAGAACATTGTTCCTAAAAACAGACAAAATACTTAAGTATTGTGTAAATTTGACTTCAATTTAAATTTCAACCTGAATGACGCCAAAATTTCATTCTCTTCAGATAAAAAACATACGAAAAGAGACCAAAAGCTGTGTTTCCATTAGTTTTGAGATACCAAAAGAATTAAAAGAAGCATTTCGTTATCAATCCGGACAATACCTTACTTTAAGAAGTCAAATCAACAACGAAGATGTAAGAAGATCATACTCCTTGTGTTCTGCACCTTCAGATGAAGAATGGCGCGTTGCCATAAAACAAGTGGAGAACGGTGTATTTTCTACTTATGCGCTGAACGAACTCAAGGAAGGAGATGCATTAGACGTGATGAATCCAATGGGTAATTTCAAATTAGACACAAATCCTACTCATACCAAATCATACGTATTATTTGCTGCTGGAAGTGGTGTTACTCCAATATTTTCTATTGCAAAGTCCATTTTGAGGGAAGAACCTCTGAGCCATGTGACCATGTTCTATGGCAATCAAGGATTTTCTGAAGTGATTTTCCGTGAAGAATTGGAAAACCTCAAAAATGAACATTTAAATCGCTTTTCATTAGTACATCTTTTTTCAAGAGAAAACATAGGAAATGCTATTCAAAAGGGACGTATTGACGAACAAAAATGCTTGGATCTTCACAAAGCATTTCTTACCAATGAACAAATTGACGACGTATTCATTTGTGGACCAGAACAGATGATCTTAGATGTCAAAGCTGCAATGACAAACAAAGAAATTCCAGCAAAAAACATACATTTTGAATTATTTCATTCGGGCGCTACTAAAACAGCAAAACCAACCGTTGTCGTTGGTGATCAGCTCGCTACGAATGTAACCGTAGTTATGGACGATGATTCCGTATCTTTTCCTTTAGATTCAAATGGCATGACCATTCTTGATGCTGCCTACAAAGCGGGGTCGGATGTTCCATATGCTTGTAAAGGTGGCGTTTGCTGCACGTGTAAAGCGAAGGTTTTAAAAGGAACCGTTCGAATGGATTTGAATTATGCATTAACTCCAGAAGAAGTAGAAGCTGGATATATTTTAACTTGTCAAGCACATCCTACAAGCGAGGAAGTACTTGTATCATTTGACGACTAAACATGGGAATATTCGATCGATTTAAGAAAAGTGATAAGCCTGAAGCGGTAAGCCGTGGCTTTCATGCCATTCAGGTGAAGGAAATAACTCACCTAAACAAAGATGCAGTGCAAGTTTCATTCGACATTCCTGCTGATCTTCAACAAGAATTTAAGTTTGTTCCTGGACAATACATCAACCTTGAATTGTTGATTAATGGAAAGAAAGAACGTAGGTCTTACTCCATTTGCAGTGGTCCAAATGAACCAATTGCAGTTGCCGTAAAACGCGTTGATAAAGGAATCGTTTCTAATTTTCTGAATGATCAATCATCCACTGATTTGCCCATTTGGATTTCGAAACCAGAAGGAAACTTTAAATTAGACCCTGCGGCAAAGAATATTGTTTGTTTGGCAGCAGGAAGTGGAATTACTCCGATAATTTCCATGGCGAAACACCTTGATTCGACAGCAAAAATGCATTTGTTTTATGGCAGCCAATCCAAATCTGCTATTTTATTTGAATCGGAACTCTCAGTACTTAACGCTGTTGACTGCATGCATTTCTTGAGTAAAGAAGAAGCTATTGGGTATGAGTTGGGACGTTTAACAAAGGATCGTTTCATTGAGAAAATCAAAGAGAATCTTCAGCTTTTACAAGCCGATGCTTTTTACATCTGTGGTCCAAGTGGACTTATAGCTGATATGCAAGAATGCCTGAGTTTTTTCGGCGTTTCAAAAGAAAAAATTCACATCGAATTATTCACTGCTATTGAAAGCAAAGAAGTGGTCGAGAGTAGTGATTTTACTGGCGAAAGTCACGTGAAAGTGATGATTGACGGTGAAACGGCTTCGTTTACAATGAAGGGAGAACAACACAGTGTATTAGAACTTGCTGAAAAAAATGGATTAGATGCACCCTACTCTTGTCGAGGAGGTGTTTGCTGTTCCTGTCGTGCGAAAGTACTAAAAGGCTCTGCGAAAATGCGTTCCAACTTCTCATTAACTGATGAAGAAGTGAAAAACGGGTACATTTTAACCTGTCAAGCATTTCCAACAAGTCCCGAATTAATTGTCAGCTTCGATGAGTAAGCACATTGTCGTTATTGGAGCGAGTCGAGGAATTGGTGCAGCATTGGTGAAACAATTCGCTGAAAATCCCGAACACAAAGTATATGCGTTTTCACGTAACATCGAACGCATGAAGACACTTTTTACGGAGGAAAACGTTCATTGTTTTCAGTTAGACCTTGAATCAAACATTCAAGAACAATTGGAGTCAGTCCACGATAAACTCCCTTTGATTGATGTCCTCATTGAAAATGCAGGATTCTTGGTGAACAAACCATTTCCAGCATTAAGCCACCAAGACATTGCCACATCGTATCAAGTGAATGTTATTGGGGTAATGGAAAACATCCAATGCTTTTTGCCGAAATTAAATCCTGAAGGAGCACACATCGTGAACATTAGTTCCATGGGTGGATTCCAAGGAAGCATGAAATTTGCCGGACTTGCTGCTTATTCGACCTCGAAAGCGGCACTTTGTTCCTTTACTGAATTATTTGCGGAAGAGTATAAAGAAACGAGCATCAAAATGAATTGTCTATGTCTAGGCGCTGTGCAAACAGAAATGTTGGAACAAGCATTTCCTGGTTACAAAGCACCCCTTTCACCAGAACAGATGGCTTCCTTTATTGCCGATTTTTCATTGAATGCACATCAGTATTTAAATGGCAAGATCATTCCCGTTTCTTTAACAAATCCATAATCGTTTTCGATAAGCAAATTTCGTATATTCGTCATGCCTAGCTTGCTATGAGACATGTTTTAATCCTCTTTTGTTTACTTCAAGGTTCCTTTCTTTTGGGACAGGATATTCATTGGACACAATTCAATGACAATCCCTTGTTCCAAAATCCCGGGAATGCAGGGGCTTTCAATGAAGACCTTCGTGTTATTGCCAATTACCGCAATCAATGGCGGAGCGTAACAGTGCCCTTCAGTACAAGTTCGTTCTCAGTGGACACTAAGTATAAAAATTGGGGTCTAGGATTTCTTGGATTCCATGATCAAGTTGGTGATGGGAAATTGAGCACACTTGAAGGACAAGCAAATATCAGTTATTCGTTAGAATTTGATCGATTACAAGATCATACTTTTCGTCCAGGAATAAACCTAGGTTTTAATTACCGACAAGTAAATTGGGGCTTACTCTACTTCGACAATCAATATAATGGATACATTTTTAATCCAAACGCACCATCAAACGAAAGCTTTCAAAGCGATTCTAAAATGAATCTTTCCTTGGGCTTGGGTATGATAGATGATTGGAAATGGAATGAACAATGGACCTTTCATTCTGGAATTTCTTGTTTCAACTTAAATCGACCAAATCAAGGATTTTATAATGAAGTTGTTTTACGCGATGTACGATGGAATATTTTCACAAAAGCTAGTTATCTTTTAAATACAGATTTGACGATTCAACCAAGTTTTCAATGGAGTAAACAAGGAGTTTATCAGGAACTGATGATTGGTGGATTAGCACGTTATGTGTTTTCAAAACGTGAGAAGATTCAGTTCTATGGTGGACTTTGGTGGCGAAATCGGGATGCTGTCGCTGTAAATTTGGCTTATGAAAAAGGTCCTATGTATGTTGGCGTAAGTTATGACATCAATTATTCTAAGCTAGTCCCTGCCAGCAATGCAAGGGGTGGTTTTGAACTTTCCTTCAAATATGTCATTAGTCGATTTAAACCAAAACAAATCATTCACCGCGTATGTCCAGATTTTATCTAATCGGTCTTATCTTCATACCTCTATTTAGTTTGGGTCAAGTCAAATTAAAAGACGCATTGGCGTTTGGTGATAAACAATATCAAAAAGGCGACTACTATTACGCGCTCGATTATTACCACCAAGCTTTAAAACTGGACCCGGAGAACATCGAATTAGTCTGGAAAATCGCCGAAACGAATCGCGCATATAAAGATTATGTTCAAGCAGAGAAATACTACGCCATCGTTTATTCCAAAGATGAAGATGCTGAAAGATTTCCGGATGCCATCCTTTATTTTTCTCTGATGCAAAAACAGAATGGTAAATATAAAGAAGCAATTGAACACTTTAAAACAGCCAAAAAATTATTCTCAGAAGACAAAACTAGTTTTCGCTATAAAAAAGCATTGCAGGAAGTTGAATCTACAAACTGGGCAATGAAACAATGGAAACTTGGTCCTGATTTAGGAATTCAAATAGATGCATTAACAGAAAATATTAATTCATTTGATGCCGAATTCGGACATACAGTACTGAACGGGAAATTGTATTTTTCATCCCTTAAAGCTGATTCTACTGACGAAGAGTTGCAGGAAGTTTACTCGAAAAGTTACCATACTTCACTTTACGAAGTATCACTTCAAAATAAGGACAGTTTAGCGAAGAAATTAAATGATTTGATCCCTGTTGGACGCAGCATTGGTAACAGTAGTTTTACAAATGAACAAAGCATCTATTATAGCGTCTGCACAGATCAAGATTTTAATTATTCATGTGCGATTGTCTTGATCAAGAAATTGGCTAATGGGCAATGGGCTCCTTTGGATTCACTAAATGACCTTGTAAACGAACCAGGTGCAAACAACACCATGCCACATTTCACAAAATTAGACGGAAAGGATGTGCTTTTTTTCTCTTCTAATCGAAATGGAACAAAAGGAGCTATGGATATTTGGTATGCCGTTATTGGGAAAGATGGGAGCCCCATTTCAGTGACGAATGTCTCATCGATAAATTCGCTTGAAAATGAAATTTCGCCATGGTATGATACAATCGAAAAACGCTTGTTTTTCTCATCGAGTTGGCACCAAGGATTCGGAGGTCAAGATGTATTTTATAGTAATTATAAAGATGGCGTATTCGGAATGCCCATTAATGCTGGTCTCCCAGTAAATAGTCCGGCTGCTGATCAATATTATTTCCAATCTGGTGACTCCACTTTTGTATCCTCCAATCGTCTTGGAAGTTTGTATGCGAAGAATCCAACTTGTTGCAGCGATATTTACGTAGCTGAAATACCTAGACGAAAACCGTTGAAATCGAATAAGGAACAAGAAACATCCACGGAGATTGTGAAATTACCGATTCAACTTTATTTTGAAAATGATCAACCTGATGCGAATACAAGTTCTGATGTTACTGAATTAAGTTACACCGATTCTTACCGTAAATATGAAGCGAAATTCGAGGAGTATAAAACGAAAGTTGGTTTGCAACGAGATGCTTTACAGGCCGAAAAGGCAACGAATGAGTTGAGTACATTTTTTAATGAAGAAGTAAAAAAGGGATATGACGACCTAAATCGTTTTACTGATCAAGTTTGGAACGAATTACAAAAAGGCAACCAAGTTCAATTAATGGTTCAGGGATTTGCGAGTCCTTTGGCGAAGACTGATTACAATGTGCATTTGACAAAGCGTCGTATTCATTCCTTAAAGAATTACTTTGAAGAAATCCAACAAGGACGCTTCGGGTCTTATATGTCAGGTGACCATCCTAGGTTAGAGTTCATTGAAGTTCCAATGGGAGAGAATAAGGCGAATAAAGATACAAGTGACGATTTTTACGATCAGAAAAACTCGGTATATTCTAAAGCCGCATCGCAAGAAAGACGAATCGAAATCATTGAATTACGAATTAAACAGTAAGTGGAGGAAAGCAAACAAAATTCTAGGGTTCAATTCATTGATTTCGGAAGAAGCATTGCGATTTGTATGATGTTACAGGGGCATTTCATTTCCATGAGTTATAGCAACTATGACTTTTACATGGCAGAAATTTTCAAAGATGGACATTCAAGCAGCATTCTTTTTAATGTTTGGGGTTTCATGCGAGGATTAACTGCTCCACTTTTTTTCACAATATCAGGGACCGTTTTTAGTTTCTTATTGCACTTGCAATTAAAAAAAAGTGAAACGAAGCATTTTTGGCAATTGAACCGTGTCAAAAAAGGACTAAAACGGGGATTAATGCTTTTACTCATCGGATATTTAATTCAAATTAACTTTAAATACCTTTCATATTATCTTCAAGGAAATGTAAACCCGCATTTCTTTACATTTCATGTCCTTCAGTGTATTGGCTTGAGTATTCTAGCCTTTATTATCGTGACTTATGTTGGAATAAAACTAAAGTTCGCGCATTATTGGTTTTATGCGTTTGTTGGGATTAGCCTATTCACAGGAACTTTCTTTGTTCGTTCAACAGATGGTTATTTGCCAAGACACTTTCCGGAAATGATTCAAAATATAATTCAAGGACCAGAGACAGAATTCTCCATTTTCCCCTGGATGGGATTTGTCTTTATGGGAGGAGCTTTTGGCTCGCTACTTGCGCGCTTTTCCATTCATGAGGACAAAAAACGTTTAATGAAATTCACTGTGGTCTTTGCTCTAATTAGTTTTGCTTTAGGATGGATATTCACTTTCCTTTCATGGTATACACCTCAATTCCAACATTCAACACACCCTCAAAATTTATGGTATTTTGATCGTTTAGGATTTGTATTTGTTCTTTTCACCTTGTTTATTCCACTAGCAGAGTGGAAAACCGCAAAGAATCCATTATTTATCGGAATGGGACAAAATACCTTCTTCGTATATGTTGCGCACGCCATTTTATTATACGGTGCATTTATTGGATATAGTTTGAGGGATCTTTTACAAGCAAGGTTATCTGGATTCAGTGCATTTATTGGCGCCATTGTATTCCTTGTATTTTTTGCTTTCCTGATAAAGTATTTACCGAACATTAGCACATTCTTTCGTAACTTTCGAACGAAATTAACATCATGAGTCAAGCCATTACAATGGAAAATAACACTTCCAAACAACGCCTATATTTTATTGATATTGCCCGTTCAATTGCTATCTTACTAATGCTTGAAGGTCATTTTGTTCATGACAGCTTGGCGCTCGATTTAAGAGATGAGGGTAATTCTATCTATTACTATTGGAAATTTATTAGAGGATTTACGTCTCCCGTGTTTTTAACAGTTACCGGAATTGTATTCACTTATCTGTTATTGGGAAATGATCAAACGCCCTTTTGGAAGAATTTACGCGTGCGAAAAGGACTTAAGCGTGTGGTAGAACTTCTTTTTTGGGGGTATCTCTTGCAGTACTACGCATTTCACGTACTGCAGTGTATCGGCGTTGGTATTTTGACCATCATATCAATTTATGGTATATCACGATTGATTAAAGTTATTCCGTTATGGATATACTACGCGATTGCCGGCATTCTACTTTTCTCGAGTTATTTATACTTCGGACTATTACCAGAAGGTGAATTCTGGCCTAAAAATGCACCTGCATTTTTACAAAACATTTTTCACGGGAAACATTCTTTGTTCCCCTTGACACCGCATATGGGTTACACCATGTTTGGTGCGATGATAGGAGTTATTTTATATCATGCAAAAGACAAGGTGAAGACACCTAGTTTCATGATAAGTGGATTTTTGATTGGATTATTCTTGTACCTGTTTGTAAAGAAATGTCTGCTTTTCATAAGTGAAGCTGCACTATTTCAAGACTCGCCGATCTACAGAATGGATTGGTTATTTGAAAAATTAGGAATGGTTTTTATGATATTGTCTATTTTATTGGCACTTGAAACATATGTTTTAAAAATCAAAAAAACCAACCTCTTTTTAAAGGTAGGTCAAAGTACACTAAGTATTTATATTATACACATGATTGTACTTTACGGTAGTCTTACAGGAAGAGGATTAACCCATTACTTTCACGAAAGATTGAATGCCTATCAAATCGTTCCCTATACATTGATCTTCGTACTTACGTTTGTCGTTTTTGCTTATTTTCTAGATCAAATAAGAGCTAGTTTAAGCTTTGTTTTGATCCCACTAAAGAAACTGACTAACCGACTTTTCTATATATTCGATTAACTTAGAAAACCACTTTTTTCTTTAGAACTCTTTCTCCGCAAGTATCTTGAATGGTAACGGTAATCGTGTACGTTCCAACTTTTGAGTAATAATGCTGTGTTTGAAATAAGTTAGATGTTTTTCCATCCCCGAAATTCCAAACAATACTTTTTGCCTTTGGGAAATTTGCGGAACAATCCACTTTAAATTTACCGTCCTTACTTGAAGATTTTACATTGACCATATTTCGATTCAATAAATAACGGGTCATATTTTGATCAACAATAGTAAATGAGGTATTTTGAATATACTTTGCCTTTTCGGGACTTATTCCATCGGTAAAGGAAGTATTAGGATTTTGTTTAAATATTGCAGCATAGAAGCTACAAGCGGCCAAATAAGAGCCGTCTTTCGATGGGTGTTGCTTGTCTTCTTGATACAGTTGAATTGATAAATTATTTTCCTTCACTGTTTCCCAAACTTTTCCCACCGGAACAATCGGTAAATCAAATAGCTTCGATAAGTACAAATAACCTTGATGAATGTGGTCGCTCATGACTTGATAGGACCAATTAACAGAATCCTCAGGAAAACCCTGTTCATATCCCCAGGTTTCATACAATAAAATGGTTGCACAGGGATTTCGCTGATAGATACTATCTGTAATTCTCTTCACATAAGGAACTACCATGCTATCAATCGCGGCTATATCCGTAGATAACTCGCGACTAAATCCTTGAAGAACGACATAATCCCATTTTTCGCGGCGAATATCTTGATATAAATCCATTCGTTCGCTATGCATTTGAAACGTATGACTGGACTTTGCACTCATATGAACATCGACATTGACATTCTTAGAGTTCGCTAAATCTTTGAATAGTTTCGGCATGTTATTGTAATGAGTATAGCTGTTGCCTATAAACAAAACACGCATCGGTTGACACCAGTTAACGGTGCATGCTAGAATGAAAACAAAAAATACGATGTATTTTCTCATAGTCGCGTATTAAGACAACTTTAACTTTTCCGCTATTTTTGATAATTCCTCTGAACTTAACGTTAATTTTACGCGATTAAAATTCATATCATCCATTTGGTTTAATGGAATCAAGTGAATGTGAGCATGAGGAACTTCTAGTCCAATAACCGCCACACCAATTCGTTTACAAACGATATGCTTCTTTAATTGAATGGCAACTTTTTTTGCGAATAATTGCAAACCAACAAAAGATTCATCTTCTAAATCGAATATATAATCTTGCTCTGTTTTTGGAATAACCAAGGTGTGGCCTTTTACAAGTGGATTTACATCCAAAAAAGCCAGGTAATTTTCATCTTCGGCTATTTTATAACAAGGGATTTCACCTTGAACGATGCGTGTAAAAATGGAAGCCATTAACGTGAAATTGAAATAACTTCAAAATTCATTATTCCACCTGGAGTTTGAATTTCTGCAATTTCTCCTACCTTTTTGCCCAAAAGTCCTTTCCCTATTGGAGATTCGATTGAAATCTTACGCAATTTAATATCTGCCTCATTTTCGGCAACAAGTGTGTACTCTATTTCCATTCCATTCGTTTGATTTTTTATCAAAACTTTGGATAGAATAAACACTTTGCTATTGTCCATATGCGTTTCATCGATTAAGCGAGCATTGGAGATAATTGTTTCCATTTTTGAAATTTTCATCTCAAGAATACCTTGCGCTTCTTTTGCCGCATCATACTCCGCGTTTTCCGATAAATCTCCTTTATCTCTTGCTTCGGCGATTTGTTCAGAAATCGAAGGACGCTGAACGGTTTTCAAATGATAAAGTTCATCCTTTAGTTTTTGTAATCCTTCAGGAGTATAGTAATTTAACTGTGACATGTGATAAAGTATTAAACGCAACAAGAGAGCCCATTGGACTCTCTTGAACGTTTACAAAAGTAAGTAAATTATTTTAAACTAATCGTTGCTCCTACTGTATGGATAATTCCAAATACACCTGCAAAACGAGTAGTGTATTCAAATCCTAGGGCACTTTTATTTTTTCCTACTAACGCATCGATTGAAAATCCAGCTGTTGGACCCACTAACGCATTTGAACGATTTTCAGCATTTAATATTCCAGATTCATAACAATAACCAGCACGGAAATTGAAGGCCATATTCTCATTTGAGATACCATAATCCAAACCTAATCGGAACTGATCTTTCATAAAAGAATTCGCAGTGAAAGCTGCTGCAATGACCAACTTGTTACTTTCATTGAAGATTACATCATATGACCCACCAATTCCAAGTAAAGAAGGCAGTTCATACGTAGCTGAACGTTCTTCAAGAGAAGCAATGAAACCACTTGATACATATGACGCTTGTTGCGCAAGTCCATCACCTCTAAAACGCATCACTGGCCCGATGTTTTTCAAGGTAATTCCAAATTTAATTTGATCTTGCTCACCTGATACATAACGAATACCCGCGTCTATGGCGATACCATTTGATCTCAAGTTAGAAATGCTCTCAGATACTACTTTAAAGTTAATTCCACCATAAATACTTGATGAAAATTCTTTCGCATATCCTACATTAAAGATATTTGCACGCGGTGAGAAAAAACCGATATTCCCTTCAGGATTTGCAACAGTTGTAATCGGAATATCTCCAAAGTTCATTGACTGAACACTAATTGAAAAAACTTCAGAGTCTGAAATACGTTGAGCAATTCCAGCAGAATTAAAACCAATAGAAGCCGTTCCCATCCAATTCGAATAGTTGAACTTAATTTGGGTCTTTTCCGTGAACGCCAATCCAGCAATGTTCGTAAACGTTGCTTCCAAACCATTCGTATTGGCAATTCCTGCATCTGCAAAACCTGCACTACGCGACCAAGGATTCACTAATAAGTGAGATGCCCCAGCAGAACCAACACGGTCTTCATTCCCTGCTTTTAAAAAGAAAGA
>CANHMH010000012.1 GCA_947461635.1 Flavobacteriales bacterium
ATGTACCTTCACTACCGGTAAATCCTTGAACAATGACTCTGGAATTTTTATTTACTAAAACACTCATAAGGCTACTTCTATTTTTGCGTGGTCAAAATTAATCAATGTGGCGATAATGACAAGTAAAACAGCATTTATTTCACGTCATCAACGCGCAATTCGAAATACAATGCTGCGTTTGCAGGAACTTTATCCATTCCGCCGGCACCATATCCTAATTGTGGAGGGACAATCATTCTTAATTTAACGCCTTGTTTTTGTCCCAACAAGGCTTCTTTCCAACCATCAATAACCCCACGCATTGGCAGGTAAATGGTTTTTTTTTGTTCATCGAATTTTTTTCCGGAAAGCAATCTCCCCACATAACTTACACCGATACTGTCGGTCAGATGAATTTCACGACCTTTTCCAGGTTCTATTATTTCCGTGTAGAGTCCACTCTCAGATTTAACCAAGCGAAAGGATTTTCCGGCTGTAAACGTTTTAATACGATTATCGAAGGCGCTAATTTGCTCTTCAGAATAACTGCATGCACTTAACAGACAGAATAGGCCAATGAATAAGAGATAAGTGATTTTCATTTCAACTCGAATACAATCCTAGATTTTTGTTAATTGCGCAAGGAAATGAGCATCTAAATCAAATACTCGGGTACATTTGAATCCTGCTTGACTTGCGATTTCATGGAGCGTATCATAATCAACATACAACCATGGGAATTCTGGTCCACTGATTTTTTTATAGTGCATTTGAAATTTAAAATTCCCGTAATACTCGGAATTCAAATCCATCCAATAAGATCCGTCTTCATCTTCGTATAAGTATTTCACATCGGATGAATCACAGATGATTTGACCTCCTTTGTTTAATTTTTCACCGGCATTTTTTAAAAAACTCAATAAATTGGATTTTTTCTTTGCTATTCCGATGCCGTTCATGAGTAATAAAATCGTGTCGAATTTTGCGGGTGGATTATAGGTTTCAAATTCAATTTGTTTTGCTGAAATCCCTTGTCCCTTCATATATTCAACCGCACCAGCTGATGTATCTATCGCAAACACGGTATGTCCTCGTTTGATGAGTTCATTGGCATGAACTCCAGTTCCAGCTCCAGCATCGAGTACTTGTCCTTTACACAGTTTAATGGCCAATTTCTCCAATTCAGGCATATCGTTGTACGAACGAAATAATACTTCGATTGGAATAATATCATCGTCACATAAATCGGAAGATACGATGATGTCAAAGGGTTTTTTTGATTTATGGTAGTCCAAAATGGCTTGCCCAATTGGATCTTGTTCAGTTTCTTTCATACTAATATTCGTACTCGTTGTAGTCGCTTAAATCGTCATCAGAATAGTCATCATCAAATTCATTAAATCCAAAATCATCTTCATCCTCCTCATCCGACAAGGAATCACTTTCATGCAATAATTCTTCATCAAGTGCTTCCCTTGATTCTTCTTTTGGTGAATTTCCAATAGCAAGAATCATTTCAGGATGCTCCGGTTCATTGCGGTCGTAGCCAATTAATTCCACGAGAAAAATCCACATCTTCATGAAGTCGTATACTAAAATGAATCGTTGGTCTGGTTCCTCTAAAAAATCTTTGATAACGGCATCTTTCATTACCGTTGCAGGTGAGTCTATCGAATCATCGTCGTAGGACATGTCTAATAAGCTGATTTCGTGACCTTTGTCCCAATCTTCATTCGACACATAAAAACTTGCCATTTGATCTCCTTTGAAATCAAAAGATTTCATAATAGCATGGTAGAAGGATTCAAAGTTGCTGGCATCACTAATTAAAATGTCTCTAAAAACTTCTTCGTTTTTATCTGAATCCAATAAAACTCTGAATTTTAATCCTGGCATTTTTACTGATTTTACGCTTTAGGTAAAGTTAGTATTATTTATCCAAATCGGGAGTTCTTACCACTGTTAATCCTAATTCTTTTCCCAATTTTAGCATTTCTCTGATAGCATCTTGATACGAATTCTGGATTGCTCCTTCAAGAATGGCTTCTTTGATATGTGCTTTGATGATTCCGATTTCGGCACATGGACCTAACTCAAACGTTTGCATGATCAATTCGCCACTAACCGGAGGTTGAAAATTACGAATTCGGTCTTTCTCTTCTACAAATTTTAATTTCTCTGAAACAAGTTCAAAATTTTTCTTGTACCGTTTTACTTTGAATTCATTTTTAGAAGTGATGTCAGCATTGCAAAGCAACATCAAATCTTCGACATCATCCCCTGCTTCACTCAGTAATCGTCGAACGGCAGAATCTGTCACAGAGCCTTTTACCAATGAAATTGGACGAAGGTGAAGTCTGACAAGTTTCTGGACATATTTCATCTTGAAATCTAAGGGTAAGCGCAATCGCGTGAAAATACGCGGTACCATTTTTGCACCGAGGTCTTCATGTCCGTGAAAGGTCCAGCCCACAACGGGATCAAAGCGTTTTGTTGGTGGTTTTGCGATGTCATGTAAAATTGCCGCCCAACGAAGCCATAATGAGTCACTATTTAGTGCCAAATTATCTAGTACCTCTAAAGTGTGATAAAAATTGTCTTTGTGGGCTTTCCCATTTCTTGTTTCAATTCCGTGTAACGCAATCATTTCCGGGAAAAATTGTTTCAATAAATCCGTTGAGTTCAAAAGTTTGAATCCACGCGAAGGCGTATCTGTAAGAATGATTTTGTTCAGTTCTTCTGTGATTCGTTCTTGTGAGATGATTTCTAGGCGATCCGCTTGTTTCTTCATCGCTTCGAGGCATGTACGTTCAATTTGAAAGTCAAATCGAGTAGCGAAACGAATGGCTCTTAACATGCGCAAGGGATCGTCACTGAAGGTGATTTCAGGTTCAAGGGGTGTTCGAATGATTCCTTTTTCGATATCTTTTACTCCGTCGAATGGATCAACAAGTTCTCCAAATGATTCGGAGTTCAATTTGAGTGCAAGAGTATTGATGGTGAAATCTCTGCGATTTTGATCGTCCTGAAGTGTTCCTTTTTCTGTGATTGGTTTTCGAGAATCCCTAGAGTAGGATTCTTTTCGAGCTCCTACAAATTCAACATCCAAATCTTTGTAACGAAAGTGTGCGGTTCCAAAGTTCTTAAAAACACTTACTTTTTTAACACGAAGAATTTTTGCAATGTCTTCCGCGAATTGCGGACCGTCACCCAATACTAAAATATCAATGTCCTTTGAAGGTCGTTCCATAATAATATCACGAACAAATCCACCGATGACGTACGCATCGATGCCATAATCTGTTGAATACTGTGAAACAACTTTAAAAACGGGATGATTTAACTTTTCTGCGTAATTCAAGGACATGTGAGACAAAGGTACGACGAAAGAACTTAATAGCGTTTAATGCTATGCGAAATCCTCATCGTCTTCCTCATCGAAATCATCCTCCTCATCACTCTTTTTGAACGAAAACAAGTCTTCATCAAAATCATCATCGTCATCATCATCAAAAAATCGATTTGCTTTCCCACTTTTTTTGTAGGCATCCATTTTAGGTTTCTTAGAACGGTTGTCCGAATCTGAATCACCAGGTTTCTTATCCTTGTTTAACTTTTTTCTTGGTTCAATTTTAAGAGTTTCTAACGGCGGAGTAATGATTGGGGTGTCAGAACCTACTGGTGAAATAGGTCTACGATCGTCATTTCTTGGTGTAGAGGTTCGTTGGAAATCATTACCTGAGCGTGGATTATTGTTTGGACGAGTGTCCCCACGTTGCTCCGCTTCTTTAACGGCGATGTCCCGGCCATTAATCATGTGGCCATTCAAGGCGTTTATGGCATTCATGGCTTCTGCGCGATCGGCCATCTCAACAAAGGCAAAGCCCCTTGATTTACCTGTTTCTCTGTCAGTAGCGACATTCACTTTGATTACGCTACCATGTTGTTCGAACAATTGTCTTAATTGCTCATTGGTCACTCCAAAATCTAATTTGGCAACAAAAATACTGGTCATAAATGTTTAAAAAGCAAAGGTTTTACTTGTGTTTACTCGGGTTTAACACCTCGAAATTAGGATAAATATTTAAAAACACCTCATTGTTTCTGAAAAAAGATATTTTTCTTTTCAATAAGTCGAGAATATCAGCAAGGGATTTGCCTAAAAATGGATGCAAATATCTAATTTTCTTTAAGGAATTTCGAATTCTTTTGTTTCTTTTCATTCCTTAAGTTAAACTTAATCATCAGTTTTAGAGTTAGATAAAGTGAAATGATTAGCAGCGACCAAAAAAATAATTCATTTCGACCTTTAAAAATTTTAGGAATTATTTTCGTTTCCCTAAATTTGACCCTCTTAATAAGATATGGACCATTTAGTTATCGCTCAAACAGAACAAACACCACTTATTTCTTTTCTTTCAAATGGATTGTTAGAAATCAGTGGGAAATCCATTAATGAAGATTCGCAGGATTTTTGGTCTCCAGTTATTTTATGGGTTCAAGCTTACAGCGTTAAACCTTCGACGAAAACATGCTTAAATTTATTCATCGAATCTTTAGACACGAGTTCATCCTCTGCATTGGTGGAAGTATTGTATGTTTTGAAGGATATGATGAAGGATGGTAATGAAGTGCGCGTACATTGGAATTATGAGGAGAATGACCTTGACATGTTTGAACTAGGTAAAGACATGGATGTTCTGACTCAAATTGGGTTTGAATTTGACGTCCTAAAACCTTTTCCACAGGTTTAATTCAGTTCAGCACGAAAATTACTATTTTTGTTCATGCGATTAATCAAACAAATCCCTCACGAACGATTTTTAATTCAACTACACTCTTATAATGGGAAATTCATTCTTTCTATTTCCCTGGATCAATTTGAACAACTATATAAAGTGTCTGAAACGGATTTCCCACAGATAGATCAAATCGAAGCACTCATCCAAGGAACTTTCTTAACAAAATGCATTCATCGTTTTATTGAAATGAGAAGCGACTGGATGGAAATTATTCACTTAAAATCATAACATGAAATCAATAGTTATTCTAGGTACAGCAATCATCGGTATGTCACTTTTTTCTTCTTGTGGTGACAAGCCTAGCCCAAAAAAGGACACGACTCCTAAAGTTGAAGCACGTCAAATGGGCGGATTAAAAATAGCTTACTATTCAAATGATAGCATCAAGACTAATTTTGATTTTTTTGTAAAGGAAGAAGGAAGCATTAAGAAAAAACAAAAAGCGTTCGAATTAGAAGTGCAACGTCGAACAAAGGCTTACGAAGCATTTATTACCAAAAAGGATGCTGAGGCACGTGGCGGTCTTTTATCTCAAAATGAAATTGCCCAAGTTCAACAAAGAGCTCAAGAAATGCAGAATCAAATCATGCAGTACCAACAGACAGAAGGAGCAAAAATTGAAGAAGAAGCAATGAAGTCATTGGAATCTGTCAATAAAAAAATCGAAGCTTTGGGTAAAAAGTACTGCGAAAAACATCAAATCGATATTTTATTAATGCATGGTGAAGGTGGACAAATCAACTACATCAACCAAAGCATGGATGTCACGACTGAATTTGTCAACTTCTTAAACGAGAATCAGGCACAAATTGAAAAGGAGTTAAAATAACATGCGTCCAACAGAGTCCAAAAAAGTAGAAAACGTTGCTGAGTACATTTTGTATTTGTTTCAAATTGAAGATTTAGTTCGGTCCTTGAATTTAGACATTGAATTAATCAAATCTCAAGTACTTGAACCAGCTATCCGTGATCAATTCCAATTAGAGGAGCAAATTTCATGGTATCAAAATTTGGTTCGAGAAATGAACGTGAAAGGACTTGAAAAAGAAGGACACATCGATGAAGTTCAAGAAATTTTAGTGGAACTTACTTATTTGCACAACAGTTTATTGACCATCATGAATGATGAGAAATATAAAACTTTGTGTGGAAACGCCCAAGAAGCATTAGTGGAGTTTAAGCAGAAGTCAAATATGGGTCAACGACAAGATGTGGAAGTGTTAATGCACGCCATGTTTATGAAGTTGCAATTAAAAATGCGTCAAAAGGAAATTAGTGCGGAGACTGAAGCGGCATTCGACTTAATGCGCATTCAACTCGCTTACCTCGCGCGTGAATACCAGCGCATGAAATCAGGTGATTGGGATTATCTGAATAATTAATCGTTTGCAGGCAATTCTTGGATAACAGATAACTGTTGTTTCCCTGTATCAACCTCAAAATAGGTGTGATTTAGTCCATTTGTGAGGGCAATGAGTTTCCCTTGCATTTCCTTTTGGTAGGTAAGTGCTTGATACAAGGTGTCCATTGAAATGTTAATTTGCGGAGCTTTGCATTCAACTAAAATATAAGGTTTGAAATCAGCATCATACACGATGATATCCCATCTTTTGGTTAGTCCGGCATATTGAATAGACTTTTCCACAGCAATACGCGAAAGCGGAAAGCGAAGCTCTTTTGACAGATAGGAAATGAAATGTTGTCGCACCCATTCCTCAGGTGTTAACCGAATCTTTTTTCTCCTAACGATACATAAAACGGAAATCTCACCATCTTTCCGACTTAATTGTAGGTCAGTTCGTGGTAAGTTTAAGGGAACGATTGGATTCATTACATCCCAGGTAGAAGCAAGTGAATGTCTTTGTATTTCAGGTCGAAAACTTTTCCAAGTACTTCATTCGTTAAAATCCCTTTGTACATATACACTCCGTTTCGGAATCCACGATGTGTTCGGATTAAATCCACCACGCCACCTTTTTCTCCCATCTCTAGGATCATAGGGGAGAAGGTATTCGATAAGGCAAAGGAAGCCGTGCGGGAAACTCGAGAAGCAATGTTTGGAACGCAGTAATGTACGACACCATGTTTAATGAAAGTCGGGTCGATGTGATTCGTGACACGAGAAGTTTCAAAACATCCTCCTTGATCGATGCTCACATCCACTAAAACGGATCCAGATTTCATTCCTTCGATCATTTCTTCACTTACGACACAAGGTGTGCGTCCAATGTTCGAACGCAAAGCACCAATGACAACGTCTGCTCTACGAATCGCTTTCGCTAGTACTTTTGGTTGAATGATCGATGTATACACCCGTAAACTTAAATCGTTTTGTAAACGACGCAAGCGCGTCAATGAATTGTCAAATACTTTTACAGAAGCACCTAGTCCGAGTGCGGCACGTGTCGCAAATTCTCCTACCGTACCAGCGCCAATCACTACCACTTCAGCAGGCTGAACACCAGCGATTCCTCCGAGCATTAAGCCCTTTCCTTGGGAGAAGGAAGAAAGTAATTCTCCAGCGACAAGAATTGAGGTTGTTCCAGCAATTTCACCCATTGTGCGAACAATGGAAAAAACGCCTTCTTCATCCTGAATGTAGTCCCAGGCGATGGCTGTAATTTTTTTTGCGGTTAATTTTTGAAGAATTTCTTTTGGCTGAGTTGAAATTTGAAGGGCGGAAATAAACGTTTGATTTCCAATCATTAATTCAACTTCTTCCTCAGAAGGTGGAGCCACTTTTAAAATAATGTCACAACTGTAAATGGATTTTCGGTCGTAAACTATTTGTGCACCTGCTTCACTGTATTCATTGTCTGTAAAATTTGATCCCTCACCAGCATTCGTTTCCATCAGGACTTGGTGACCGTTGGAAACTAGTAAGGTAACGGCTTCAGGAACCAACGCAACACGTCTTTCTTGAAAAGATGTTTCTTTTGGGATTCCTATAAATAAATTCCCTTTTTTCTTTCGCACTTCCAACATTTCTTCTTTTGGAAGTAGACTGCCCTTTTGGATCAGTGTTTTCAGTAATTCAGGATCAGTTATCATAATTCAAAACGATTTCTCTTAGTTCACTTTCGGGCTCACAACGAATATACAGCCAATTCGCGTGTTCTGGAATTTTTTTTTCAATTTTATCCGGCCATTCAACAAAGAAGTATGCTTTCTCATCAAAAAGCTCTTCTAGTCCAAGCTGTTCAAGATCACGCTCATTTTCAATTCGATAGCAATCTAGGTGATAGATTTTTAGTCCAGTTTCATTCATGTAAGCATGAATAATGGCATAAGTTGGCGAGCCATCAGGATGTTCAATACCTAACGCACGGAGTAAATTTTGTACAAATGTTGTTTTTCCGGCTCCCATTTCCCCTTGAATGGCAAAAAAACGCGGTTTCGAAATGAGTGAAACCAATTCCGAAGCAATGCGAGGTAATGCATCAATCGATACATCAGACCAAGTTTTAGTTTGTTTTTGCGGCATCGAAGGATTCAATTTTACCATTTTTCCATTCAAATAAGGCCAGTTTGTCTCCGTCGAATCGCGCAAATGTTTGAGCGTATAACCATTCACCGGTATTGATATAGATTGCCTGATCGAGGTCTAATTTTAATGGCAGATGACGGTGTCCAAAAATATAGAAATCGTGCGGATTGGATTTTTGATTTTCCTTCGCAAAAAGATAAAGCCATTCATTTTCTTTACCTAAATAAATCATGTCTTTCGCCATTCCACTTTTTCGGCTGCTTCGAGAAAAGTAGTTTGCTAATGAAATCCCGAAATTAGGATGAAGTCGCGCAAATGCCCATTGACAAATTGGATTTCGAAAAACACGTTTAATAAATTTGTACTTATAATCACCAGGTCCCAATCCATCACCATGAGCAACGAAAAAACGTTTCCCATTTTTCTCGAAACAATATTCATCTGAATGTAATTTAACACCTAATTCATCTTGAAAATAGTGAAACATCCACATGTCGTGATTTCCTTTAAAGAAATGAATTGGAATGCCTTTATCTGTGATTTCAGCAATTTTCGCTTGGAGTCGGACGAATCCTTTTGGAATAACGGTTTTGTACTCAAACCAAAAATCAAAGATATCCCCAATTAAAAAAATCTCCTCGGCATCTTTTTCAATGTGATCCAGCCATTGAACAAGGCATTTTTCCCGTTCACGACTTGTTTTGGAATCGGGTGTTCCAAGATGAAAATCGGAAGCAAAATAAGTATATTTCGTTTCAGTGTTCATCAATGACCAAAAATACGTTTCAGTTCTTCTTCTAATGCTGGGCCTCTTAAATTTGTTTTTACCACGCGTCCTTCACCGTCAATTAATACGGTAAACGGGACACTAGACACTTTGTATTGTTTGGCAACTTTACTATTCCAACCACCGAGGTCACTTACGTGATTTGGCCATGATAATTGATCTTGTTCAATGGCGTTTTTCCATTTTTGAGCATCTGTGTCCAGTGATACACTCACAATAGTAAATCCATCTTTTTTGTATTTTTCATACGTTTGAACAACATTCGGGTTTTCTCTTCTACACGGACCGCACCAGGATGCCCAGAAATCAATCAGTACAATTTGTCCGCGAAGGGATGAAAGTGTAAATGACTTTTTTCCATCCAATTTCAATTCTGTAAAATCTGGAGCAATTTTACCGGGCGCTAGGAAATTGGCATCTTCAATTCGTTGTTTAATTTGAGAAAAATTCGTGTTGAACGCCTGAACAGTTGGACTTTCCTTGAAAACAGAATTCAATTGATTTAACACATTTTCATACGTTGCCATATCCTGTTCTGCATTCATATTAGCCAAAGCAAGGATCAATACTGGAGAATTTGCATTTGCACCAATAAATCCTTGTAGTTCGCTATTGAATTTATAAAACTCTTGTGTCATATAGTCGTTTATCGCTTGTTGGCGAGAAGGATCTACCTTAATTGCATTCACTGCAGAGTCATTTTTTACCGCCCATTTTTCTGCAATATGTGAAAAGTCGTTCATGGCTTTGGACTCATCTGAACCCACGAAATTGCAAAATTCCTTTAGTTTTGAACCGTCACCATAAACTTTGATGTCGCTTTTATTTCTTAAAACGAGGTGAATATTTTCCGATCCAACGCGCAAGAAATAATAGTCTGGATTGGGCAAAGACAAAGACAATTTGAAATTTCCTTTTTTATCTAAAGGAGTGGAGCCATAGTCTTTGTAGTAAGTCCCAAAGTTTTGAGAAATATACACGGAATCAACAGTTGAATTAAATAGCATACCAGATACTGTTACATCTATGCTATTTTGAGCCAATAGTCCAAACGGTAAAAAAGCAATCAGTATAATTCCTAGGTTTTTCATTTTAAAAGTTCGTTTAATGTTTCTTCTAGTTTTTCTCCTCGTAAATTCTTCCCAATAATTTTCCCTTCTTTATTTACGAGAACGGTAAATGGAATTCCTTCAATTCCGTAGTTAGCAACGACGGATGATTTCCATCCTTTTAAATCACTAACATGAAATTCCCACGCTAAATTATCTTTGGAGATTGCTTCTTTCCATTTTGCTGCGTCCTCATCCAAGGAAACTGAAAATATGGTGAATCCTTTGTTCTTGAATTTTTGATACATTTTCACCACGTTCGGGTTTTCAGCACGACAAGGTCCACACCACGAAGCCCAGAAATCAATGAGAACTACCTTTCCCTTAAGGTCAGATAATTTCATGATGTTCCCAGATGGATTCGCTAAAGCAATTTCTGGAGCTGGAACAGTGCCGTTTACCGTTGAAGCAAATTCATAATAAGCGTTCTCAATTTGAGCGTATTGATTTCTAAACGTTTCTGCGGCTGGTTGACCAGTATATTTTTTCTCAAATGCCTCTGTAACCACTCGCAATGTATTTAAATTACTAGGGTCCCAATCATCAAAACTCACACTTGGTAACAAATCCATTGAAAGTATGATGTTGTAGGCATTACTGGGATCCTTCATCATATTTGTTCGTGAAAAATCCTCCATTTTGCTTTTTGCTTCGAGAAAAAGTTTCGAAACTTCTTCCTTGCTTCGATTTTCTTGGTTGAGTTGCAAGCGTGCTTGAGTTTGTTGAAATTTATCGAACTCACCTAAATAGCGATTCATGGTTCGACTCCAACTGGTGCCTCCCGCGTTTGGTTTGGAAACAAATGAATTCACGGAAGTATTGATGGTTAAATGATCTCCTGGAATTAATGTAATGGGAATTAAACTGTTTTTCTCATCGCCCAATCTCAAGAAATAATAACCCAATCCTGGAATGTTTCCAATGATGCTAAAACTACCATCGTCATTGATTTGTCCTTCGGCTACTGGAATGGTTCCTTTGTCGCTCGGCGCTTCGATAAACAAAGTAAGTCCCGGAACTCCCGAAATTTTACCTGATATTTCAAAATTCGGTTCTAATCCACCCGTATCTGCCAACTCTTTTTGGTATTTATTGTACCATACGATGGAAGCAACCAGTGTCACAATTATTCCAATTATGAACCAAGTTTTATATTTTACGATCCAATCTTTCATGCATCAAGTAGTTGACGTAATAAGCCATTCGCCAATTTCGGATCTGCTTTACCTTGAGAAACTTTCATCAGTTGTCCCATAAAGAATCCGGTCAATTGTTTTTCGCCAGCTTTGTAGCGAGACACTTCATCTGGATTTAATTCAAATACTTTCAAAATGAATCCTTTCAAGGCATCTTCATCGGAGTTTTGAATCAAGTTTAATCGTTCTGCCACTTGCAATGGAGATTCATCTGTTGTGAACAAGGCAGGGAATATATTTTGTGAGGCAACGGTGCTTGAAACTTTCCCTTCTTCCACGAGATGAATTAATTCAGCTATTTTAAGTGGTTTCAAAGGGAATTTTTCCATGTCAATTCCGTACTCGTTTAAATAGGATTTGATGTCACCCATCAACCAATTGGCAGCGGACTTGTAATTTTTTGTATGGACAAGGATGGATTCGTAATAAAGAGCGATTCCTTTGTTGTCTGTAATGTTATAGGCGTCATATTCAGACAAACCATATTCTTTTGTGTAACGTTGAAAAAGAGCACGCGGTAAAGCAGGCATTTCCAAAGCAACCTCATCAATTTGCTGTTTTGTAATCGTAATTGGTGGAAGGTCTGGTTCTGGGAAATAACGGTAATCGTTTGCTGCTTCCTTAGAACGCATGGATATTGTGATTCCTTTCAATGCATCAAAAGCTCTTGTTTCTTGCGAAAGTGTTCCACCTGCCTCCAATACTTCAATTTGACGAATAATTTCGAATTCAATTGCGCGTTGAACGTTACGAATGGAATTCATGTTTTTCACCTCTACTTTTGTTCCAAACTCTGAAACACCAACAAGACGGACCGAAACGTTAGCATCGCATCGCAAGGATCCTTCTTCCATGTTTCCATCACAAATATCTAGGTAACGAACAAGTTTTCGCACTTCCGTCAAGTAATGGTAAGCTTCCATAGATGAACGCATGTCTGGTTCTGAAACGATTTCGAGTAGGGGAGTCCCTGCACGGTTTAAGTCCACTAGTGTATCGTAAACGTCCACGTCGTGAATGCTTTTTCCCGCATCTTCTTCCATGTGAATTCTAGTTAATCCAATGGATTTCTCTGTTCCATCATCCGTTCTAATAACGATACTCCCACCCGTACAAATTGGTGTGGTATCCTGGGTGATTTGGTATCCTTTCGGTAAATCGGGATAAAAATAATTTTTTCGAGCAAAATACTGTGCTGGTGCGATGTGTGCATCGCAAGCAAGTCCCAATCGAATGGCGAATTCGATCGTCTTTTTGTTCATCACGGGTAAGGTACCTGGATGTCCAAGTGTGATCGCACTAATGTTGGAATTCGGAGCGGAGCCGTATTCATTCACATCGTTCGAGTATGCTTTTGTTTTGGTCAACATTTGAGCATGGACTTCAAGTCCGATGACAACTTCGTATTTATCGCGAATGGATGCTTCCATAATTTTTTTAAATGCGGGAGATTAATTCTTTCATGATTTGTGTCATTTTCGGCTCTTGACGACTAGCCACTTCAATCACATCTTGAACACTCACCTTTTTAATTTTTCCTGGTACACCAAGGTCTGTTATGATGGAAATGGCAAAACAAGGAATGCTCATGTGTCGGGCAACAATCACTTCAGGAACCGTAGACATACCTACAGCATCTGCGCCAATCACGCGAACGTATTTGTATTCAGATGGTGTTTCCAAGGTAGGACCAGTGAGTCCAGCATAACATCCAACAGATACTTTGATGGACATTTCTTCTGCGATTGTTTTGGCCATTTGAATCATTGATTCATCGTATGGATCACTCATGTCTGGAAAACGTGGACCTAATTCGTCGATGTTTTTACCAATTAATGGATTTCCAGGAAATAAATTGATGTGGTCGTTCATGATCATGATTTCACCTACTTCAAAATCCGGATTGACCCCACCGGAAGCATTGCTCACAAAGAGACGTTCGATGCCTAATAACTTCATGACGCGAACTGGAAATGTTACTTGTTGTAAATCATATCCCTCGTAATAGTGAAAACGTCCTTGCATGGAAACTACATTTTTTCCACCAAGACGTCCAAAAATTAATTTTCCAGAATGACTTTCCACCGTTGATACTGGGAAGTTAGGAATTGTTTCGTATGGAATTTCATCTACAATTTCGATTTCTTTCACGAGTCCACCTAGACCTGTTCCTAAAATAATCCCAATTGTTGGTTGAATACTTGTTTTGGCTTGAATAAATGCCGCTGTTTCTTTAATTGTTTCTAACATAATCTTTTATCATCGAATTAAACGCTTCTTCGTCTTCCATTTTTACGGTAATTGGAAGAACGTACCACGGATAGGTTTGTCGGTCAGTTTCAGAAAGAAGACCCTGGATTTTCACTAGGTCCTTTTCTGTTGTAACGATGGCCATTTCCTTGCTTGCAAAGGTATCAAATTTTCTGTGAATTTCTTCGATATTTCCTCGTGTAAACGGGTGATGGTCACCAAATTTAAGTTCCTCCACCACATAGGATTCCAACAAGTGATTTTTCAAGGATGTTGTCGAGGAGATACCTGTCACTAATAAAATCGATTTCATGGAAGGAATGGCTTGACCAATTGCTTGAAATTCCGCATAATCAATTTGGGAGAAGAAAACCGGTTTTTCGTAAGAAGCATATCGTTTTCGATGCGAATCCATCTCTTCTTTCGTTAGATTTGGACATTTGGTCAAAACGATTGCATCTGCGCGATTTGCACCTTCTTTCGACTCTCTGAGATTACCTGAGGGCAGGTGACAATCATTCAGGAATTGCTCGTGAAAAGGAGTTAATATTAATTGAAATCCGGGTTTTACATAGCGGTGCTGAAAAGCATCATCTAAAATGATTGTGGCAGTTGGATTTAGTTCCTTCATTTTAACAATAGCCACATGTCTTTTTTCACAAACAAATACGTCCGTTTTTGGCGCGAATTTCTGAAAATAGGTGAGTGGCTCGTCCCCAACGGTTCGAGCATCATCCGTAGAATTGACCTGTCGAAATCCTGTTGTTTTACGGCCATAACCACGACTCAAGATTTGAACAGCATGTTCATTTTGGATAAGGTTGGTCAAATAAATGACCATGGGAGTTTTTCCAGTTCCACCAACGGATAAATTGCCAACGGAAATCGATTTCCCAGGAATAGAATAGGACGTAAGAATACCCACATCAAAGAGAATATTCCGTGTATATGTGATGAGCCAATATAAAATCGTAAATGGAAGTAGTCCGATTTTTCTCATCCTCAAAGATACGCTTTATTGATTGTTGTAGTCCGAAAAAGCTTGATCGTCTGCAAAATAAAAAATGCGAATTAAGGCCGTATCATTTAAAAAGTCAATTTTCCCAATTTCCACACGATTGATGGATAAACCCGTTCGTTTTTCCAAATCTGCTTTCATCTCCTCATATTTATCCGGGGTAATTAAATCGATTCGCTCATAGTTGATGGTTTTACGCGTCTCGTGCTTCATCAACCAAAGGTTCTCCAAAATGAACGTCAATAAGATCACGGAAACATTGATGACACCCACTTCTGAAACACTCAATTCATTGGAAGCTAATGCGTTGACAACACTAATCCCGATAATCATAAAGAGGTAGGTCATTTCTTTAATCTCGATGGCATCCGTACGGTATCGGATGATTCCAAAAATGGCGAATAATCCTAGCCCCATTCCCGTATCAATGTCCATTTGCATCAATCCAAAACACAAGAAAAACGTGATCGTCCCGATTAAGTAATAGGTAAAAAGATAATCTTTGCGTTGCGTTTTTGGGTAATATAGAAAACGAATTAAAATCGTGAGGAAAAGAAGGTTAATTCCTAAACGAACTAATAAGACATAAAAATCATCACTGAACCAAGTTAATGTCGAACTGGATAGTGCGGCTTTTTTTAGGGGAAGTAGAAAGGAGTTAAATAGCATCGTGGTTTATTTTTTTTAAATAAAGTAATTTTTTCTTGAACCGATTGAATTTTAATTTGTCTTCTCCGTAAATTTCTACAGATCCGAGGCAATATTTGCTTAAACGATATGGACGAATACGTTGTTCTTTCATTAGTTGATAGAAAACGGAATTTCGATTGAGGTCTTCTTGTTTTAATTCGGCAATAACCAATTGTTTAAACGATTTTTTCACTCCGTCCTTTTCAAAAAGAATATTGAAGTCAAGTGTTAATCGCTCATTCTCGGTTTTTGAAACCAAAGTGATTCGTTGAAACGAATTCCACATGGTTGGCACCAAATTTTTATTGGAATGAAGTTCATTTTGGACAAAAGCTAAATCACCTTCAGGAAGCACCTCATTAAATTGATCCGTTACAATGCGTTTTTTGTCGGTTCGTCCTTTAATCTTGTGTTTAATCTCCAAAAAGAAAAGATTTGACTCAACATATTTACGAATTCGCACCTTAAAACGATCTCCTTTACCATTGTGGTGATCTCGAAAAAACGAAAAACGCTCATCGTCGAAATAGAGACTTTCGTAATGAGGCGTATTTGTTTCTTCAATCGTAAGAACCCGATAGCTTTTAATCAGTAATGGGAGGATGATAGATAAATCACTAAAACGAAATGCAAATTTCGTATCCATGCGATTCATCAGCTTCACGCGATCCATTTCTTGCAAAGTTATGGGCTCAAATGGGTCTAGTAATTGCTTGATTTCGTTCATAGATGTTAAGCCAAAGTTAACAAAATTTGTTTTCCTTTCCCAGAATAGGATGTCTATTGTCAGGAATACTTGTTTCTACATTGAAAAGTTTTTCATGTTTCATTACATTTGTTCCATGAATAAAAAGATCCTACTATTGGGTTCTGGTGAACTCGGAAAAGAATTTGTTATCGCTTGCCAACGCTATGGTCAACACGTGATTGCTGTAGATAGTTATGCTGGTGCACCTGCCATGCAAGTAGCTGATGATATTGAAGTCATTAATATGTTGGAAGGTAGCGAACTAGATCGCATCGTGGCAAAACATCAACCGGACTTGATCGTTCCTGAAATCGAGGCTATTCGAACAGAGCGTTTTTACGATTATGAAAAACAAGGCATTCAAGTTGTGCCAAGCGCAAAAGCAGCCAATTTCACGATGAATCGAAAAGCGATTCGTGATTTAGCAGCGAAGGATATGGGTGTCCGTACAGCAACGTATCGTTATGCAACCAGTTATGAAGAACTTGTTGCAGGAGTTGAAGTGTGCGGTATTCCGTGTGTGGTAAAACCCTTAATGTCCAGTTCTGGTAAAGGTCAATCTGTTATAAAATCAGAAGCCGATATTCAAAAGGCATGGGACTACGCAATGGAAGGCTCAAGAGGTGATTTGAAAGAGGTAATTGTCGAAGGATTTATCGATTTTGATTATGAAATCACACTTTTAACTGTAACTCAGAAAAATGGGGAGACTTTGTTTTGTCCACCAATTGGACACCGTCAAGAACGTGGGGATTACCAAGAAAGCTGGCAACCAATGCCAATGAATCCAGCGCACCTTGCTGAAGCACAAGAAATGGCAGCAAAAGTTACTGCTGCTCTTGGCGGAGCGGGAATTTGGGGAGTAGAATTTTTCATCACCAAAGAGGGAGCATATTTCTCTGAACTTTCTCCTCGTCCACACGACACTGGAATGGTTACCTTGGCTGGGACTCAAAATTTATCCGAATTTGAATTGCATGCTAGAGCAATATTAGGATTGCCCATTCCGAAAATTGAACACATTCAAAATGGCGCAAGTGCGGTTGTTTTGGCTACGGAGTCATCTGATCATGCTCCACAATTCGACGGACTGGAAAATGCCTTGTCGATCGAAAATACTGAAGTGCGCATTTTTGGCAAACCAACAACAAGACCTTATCGCCGTATGGCTGTTGCGCTCGCATTTGGTACAGAATCTGTAGAGTACCTAGTTGAAAAAGCAAAATTAACAGCGGCTAAAATCCAAGTAAAATGAGACAACTAATCCTTTTTTTAATGTGCATTCCTTTGAGTTCATTTGGAATGTCCATTTCGTATGAATTGCGCATGCCGAAACCTCAAAATCACTATTTCGAGGTACAAATGAACATTTCTGAAGTCAACGAGAAGCAAATTGAAGTGAAACTCCCTGTTTGGACTCCAGGCTCCTATTTGGTTCGTGAGTTTTCGAAAAACATCAATTTGGTAAAAGCATTCACGAAGGATGGAAAACCCTTGAAGGTGAGCAAGAAATCGAAAAATGCATGGATCATCGAAACAGAAAACACGAAGGATGTCCAAGTGAAATATGAGGTGTATTCATTTGAAGTTTCGGTTCGAACGCCTTTTTTAGATTTATCGCATGGTTTTGTTAGTGGATCGGGTGTATTTATGTATGTTGAAAAGGCAATGAACCAAGCTGGATCCGTGACTATTTTTCCACACGAATCTTTTAAACGCATTTCGACATCCTTGTCTCGAGATAATTCAAAAGGTTCAGGACAACGTTTTCTGTTTGAAGATTATGACCAATTAGTTGATTGTCCGATAGAAATAGGAAATCAAGAAATTTTCGAATTTACAGCGGCTGGAGTTTTACATACTGTTGCCATGTATGGAGAGTTCAATGGCAATGTTGATCAAATCAAGAGAGACATGGCTAAAATTGTCGAAGCTGAAACGGCGGTGATAGGAAAAAATCCAAATAAGAATTATACGTTTATCGTTCATAACGTTGTTGATGGACAAGGTGGACTTGAGCACAAGAGTTCTTGTGTGTTGAGTGTCAATCGTTGGACATATGCCGGAAATCAATACGTGGATTTTCTAAATTTGGTCGCACACGAATATTTCCACCTATGGAATGTCAAACGCATTCGTCCAATTGAATTAGGACCTTTTAATTACGATCAAGAAAATTACACAAGCCTTTTGTGGGTGATGGAGGGTTTTACGTCTTACTACGATGAATTGATTTTGCGAAGAACAGGATTCTATTCGGAAGAGCAGTTTTTGTCGAAATTGCAATCTTCTATAAATTATGTAGAAGGAACTCCCGGATCGCGCGTACAACCGGTTGCTCATGCCAGTTTTGATGCTTGGGTGAAAGCTTATCGTCCAAATGAAAACAGTTCCAACACCACGATGACCTACTATTCTCGCGGTTCTGTTTTAGCGTCACTTATTGATGCCATGATTGTTGCTGATTCGGATGGAAAGAAATGTTTGGATCATTTTATGCAACATTTGTATGTGACCTATTATGAAGGATTGAAACGCGGATTTTCAGAAGTTGAATTTAAAGCTGAATTGTCCAAATTCGTCGGTAAAAACATGGATGATTTCTTTGCAAAATATGTGGATGGAACTGAGGTGATCCCATACAAAGAATTCTATGCTCCTGTTGGATTAAATGTGCAAGACATTAGCTCTAATAATCCTTCATTTGGCGCCTCGGTAAGAGAAGAGGGAGGAAAAGTTATGGTGAAGTCAGTACGATACGGTTCAAGTGCAGAAGAAGCAGGAATTAGCGTCGGTGATGAAATCATTGGGTGTAACGCATACCGAGTAGATCAAGGAATGTTCGAAGGAATGATGAGTGGAATGGATAATCTGGAAAGTTGCGAATTATTAGTTGCAAGAGATGAAAAACTGTTCTCCGTTCAAGTAACCATTCAGCCCTATAAAAAACAACAATTTTCACTGACTAAATCAACTTCGAATGAAAAACGCCTTCATTATTGGCTTCGTTAATTTTTGGATTTTTGGTTCTGCATTAGTTGGACAAAGTCCCTATAAGAATGTTCAGATTCCTCCAGTAAGTTCCAAATATCCGTATAACGAATGTGAACCATCCATTGCAATTAATCCGAAAAAACCGAATGAAATTGCAGCTGGTTCTGTACTGAAAGGATATCATTATTCAGTGGATGGTGGTTTGACATGGAAAAGCAAAAAGATGGAAAGTCCTTACGGAGTGTTTGGAGATCCTGTGTTAATGTTCGATCAAATGGGTCGTTTGTACTATTTCCATTTGACTGATTACGCAAAAGGAACGCACCTTGATCGAATTTTATGTCAAACTTCCGAAACGATTTACGGAAAGTTCAATTCAGGAACGTTTCCAGCGCCAAATGGCACGAAAGTTCAGGATAAACACTGGGTTGTCATCGATCCAAAAACGAATGTGCTTTACATGACTTGGACACAATTCGATGCATATGATTCTGCTGATCCAAAGGACACCTCGCTTATTGTATTTTCGAAGTCTGTCGATCGTGGAAAATCATGGTCAACACCAATACGCATTTCGAAATTTGGGGGTGATTGCTTGGACGGTGATGACACAGTTGAGGGTGCGGTACCAGCTTTGGGTCCAAATGGAGAGATTTATGTTTCCTGGACAGGTCCTAGAGGTTTGGTGTTTCAAAAATCCTTGGATGATGGATTAACTTGGTTATCGGAAGAGCGACCATTGTCTAGCCAAATTGGTGGTTGGGACATTTCTATTCCAGGGTTTTTCCGTGCAAATGGATTGCCATTTTTAATGTCTGATATGAGTCAAGGTCCAAATCAAGGAACCATCTACCTCAATTGGTGTGACCAACGAAATGGTGCTGATAATACGGATGTTTGGTTACTCAAATCAACGGATGGTGGAGAAAGTTGGTCTGAACCAATAAAAGTAAATCAAGATAAAACGAAATCACACCAGTTTTTAACAACGATGTGTATTGATCAATCCAACGGAAATTTACATTTTGTCTATTACGACCGTCGAAAACAAACGAATAAAGCAACGGATGTTGTTTGGGCAATCAGCAAGGATGGCGGAAAAACATTTCAAGAGCAAACGATTTCAGAAAAACCTTTTACACCGAATGAGCGCGTATTTTTTGGTGATTATCTAGGGATCTCTGCAGTAAACGGTGTTGTTCGACCAATCTGGCCGAGAATGGATGAAGGAAAAATCACGCTTTGGACGGCGATTATCGACAAAATAAAATAGCAATATGAGCATTGCCATTCATGAATCTTGGAAAGAAGTGTTGGAAAGTGAATTTCAATCGCCTTATTTTTCGCAACTCACCGAACAGGTTCGACTGGCATATATTGAGCATAAAGGAAGTGTTTTTCCAAAAGGATCACAGATTTTTCGGGCATTTGATTTGTGTTCATTCAATGAATTAAAAGTGGTCATTTTAGGACAAGATCCATATCCCACGAAAGGTCACGCTCACGGACTTTGTTTTTCTGTTGAGCCAGATGTAAAACCGTTTCCTAAGAGTTTATTAAACATTTTCAAAGAAATTCAATTGGATTTAGGTATTCCAATGCCTGAAAATGGCAATCTTGCTCGTTGGGCAGAACAAGGAGTATTATTGTTAAATTCTTCTTTGACAGTTGAGGAAGGAAGGCCTGACTCGCATAAAGGATTTGGATGGGAGAAGTTTACGGATGCTGTGATTCGATCAATCAATGAGCAAAAAACAGGCGTTGTCTTTATTTTATGGGGCGCAAAAGCAATTTCCAAGGAATCGTTTATTGATCCTTCAAAACACCTGATTTTGAAGTCCGTGCACCCATCTCCATTGTCTGCTCACCGCGGATTTTTCGGTTGTAAGCATTTTAGTAAAACAAATGAATTTTTACGCATGATGGAACAAAGTGAAATTCAATGGTAATTCCCTAACTTTGCACGCGATGAAATTACAGAACGATTTATTTTTAAGAGCAGCTCGAGGAGAGCAAATCGAACGTTATCCCGTTTGGTTAATGCGTCAAGCAGGAAGAATTTTACCAGAGTATAGAGCCGTAAGAGCAAAATTATCTGGATTTAAAGAATTGGTGGAAACACCGGAATTTGCCTCGGAAGTAACGATACAACCTGTTGACTTACTTGGAGTGGATGCAGCCATCATTTTCTCTGATATATTGGTTGTTCCCGAAGCAATGGGATTAACGTATGAGATGATTGAACAGACAGGACCTTGGTTTGAAAAAACCATTCGTTCTCGCGAGCAACTATCGTTTATCGACCGAAACATTGATGTGAACGATCGGTTATCCTATGTTATGGAAGCAATTCGCTTGACGAAACGTGATTTAGCCGGACGTGTTCCATTAATTGGATTTGCGGGTGCACCATGGACGATTCTCTGTTACATGGTAGAAGGAAAAGGATCTAAAACTTTTTCGGAATCGCGCAAAATGCTGTATACCCAACCCGATTTAGCACATGAATTATTACAAGAAATAACGAATGTAACCATTGCCTATTTGAAAGCGCAAATCGAAGCTGGAGCGGATGCACTTCAATTATTCGATTCTTGGGCTGGAATTCTTGGTGATGAGCAATACGAGGAGTTTGGGATAAAGTACATTCGTCAAATTACAGAGGCAATTTCTACGGTTCCATTTACGGTATTCTCAAAAGGCGCCATTGGTTCTTTGCCAATTTTAGCAAAGTTACCTTGTACAACATTAGGAATAGATTGGAACATGTCAATGGACGTGGCACGAAGTTTGGTTCACGAAACGAAGACTTTGCAGGGTAATTTGGACCCATGTGTATTGTATGGATCCAAAGAAATAATTGAATTGGAAACAAGAAAATTATTAAAATCATTTAAAAGTCAAAGACATATTGTAAATTTGGGTCACGGAGTCTATCCTGATATTGATCCGGAAAAAGTAAAAGTTTTTATAAATACAGTAAAAAGTTATGAAATTTAACCGAACAACTTTTGGATTTGTTTGCCTATCATTTGCGGCAATTGTATCCTTCTCAACGAGCAACGCTCAAAAAAATAAAAAAACGAATGTTAAGGATATTCTCAAGATGGATTTTGAGGATGTAAAAGGTGAAGATGTCACAGAAGTAAATAACATTGATATCGTAGAAAAAGGCGTAAGTTCACCCACAGAATTAAAAGCTGATATTTTTCACGTAAATGGTAGTTCGGATGTCGGAATACCAGCAAATATTTATGGTAAAGAGGATCCAACAACCGAAAATGGGGGTAAAGTTTATGCAGGTATCGTGGCATATAAGCCCGGAAAAGCGGCTGGTGAACGTTCTTATATTACCATCGAATTGAATCAAATGACCTTGAAAAAAGGTTTAACTTACTGTGTTGAATATTCTCTTTCCTTAAGTGAGTCTTCCAAGTTCGCTTGTAACAATCTTGCCATGTATTTTTCTAAAGACAAATTAGGTGATGGTGCGGCTGGTGCAATATATCTTGCAAATGATCCGAATAAAAAAGCGGCAGAATACGTTGTAAAAGGTCAATTGAACCAAATACACAATGGTTTCTTAGGGTGGGAAAAAGTATGTAATACATACACAGCAAAAGGAGATGAAAAGTTTATTACAATTGGAAATTTCGACAAAAACGAAACAACTAAATTTCAAGCGGTAAAAAAACCAAAAGACAGTGAAGTAGATGCAATTGCCCATGCCTATTATTACATCGACAATGTTATCGTTCGTTTAGTTGACAGTGTTTCTGAATGTGCTTGTTACAATGCAAGGCCGCCTAAAATTGAAGATAATTTCTCTACCTTAATCTACGATAAAGAACCAGAAATTACGGATAAAATGCCTATAGATAAGAAAATAGCCGCACAAACAATTTATTTCCGACAAGGAAAAGCTTCACTTACGGAAAATGCAAAAGAACACATGAATTTTGTGATTGAAGAAATGAATGCGAATCCTTCAATGAAAATTGAGATTTCAGGAAACTGCGATGAGATGGAAGTGAAAGCGAGTGAAGAAAATGAAGATTACCTAGATATCGACCGAAAACGTGTGGATCTTGTTGTGAGATATTTCGTAGCTCAAGGAATTGCTGAGGAACGTTTATCGGCAAAAAAATACAACGGAACAACTGTGACTAGTTCTGAAATCGTGGAAGATGACGAACTGGATCTAATGCAAGCAAAAAACCGTAGAGTTGAGTTTCGTGTAATAAAGTAACTCCATATTCTGAATATTAAAAAGCCGTCGAAAGATGGCTTTTTTTATGCCATAAATTTCTGAAGTTCAAGAAATAATTCTTGGGTAGGTAGCCCCATGACATTCGTGTAGGAACCCTCGATTTTCTCTACGCCTATAAGCCCAATCCAATCTTGAATCCCATAGGATCCAGCTTTGTCTAATGGTGAAAAGTGTGAAACATAATGTTCGATTTCATTGGATGTCAATGGTCGAAAATAAACGGATGTTTTAACGGAAAACGAGTGACTTACTCCTTGGTAGTTGATTATAACACCTGTGTAAACCTCATGTTTCTGACCAGAAATTTTATGCAGTAAATGAATGGCATCGTTTGCATCCATGGGTTTCCCTATCACTTCTTTGTCTAAGTAAACAATTGTATCGGCGCAAATCAATAATTCGTCTGGATTCACTTCACCTTGCAATGCTTCCGCTTTTTCTTGAGCAATTGAGAGCACTATTTCTTCTGGTGTTTGTCTTTCGTCAAATTCCTCAGAACAGTCTGCTTTTAAAATCCGAAATTCAAATCCTAATTGGGATAATAATTCACTTCTTCGGGGTGAAGCTGATCCTAAGACAATTTTCATAAACTATTCGAGTATAAACAAATCAATCCAAAAAACATAGACCATTTCATCAGGTGATTGATCCATGTTAATGTTGCTTCCTTCTTAATAATATATAACAGTGCACTTGTGAAGTTCACCGCTCCAGAAAGCAGCAATAAAATCATTGTCGGTTTATTTAAATGAATCCATTCGAAAACGTAAAAACTGAAAATAAATAAGATTAAGGGAATTTGAATCAATATGATTGTGATGTATGCTGCTTTTTCCTTTCCTATTCTAATGGGCAATGATTCAACATGTGTAACTAAATCACCTTGGACATCATGGATATCCTTGTTGATTTCACGAGCGAAATTTTGAACGAATGCACAAATAGCTAAGAAATATACAAAGGAATAATCGAGGTTTTGCGTCCAGGATTCCTCCACAAAAGGTGAATAAGGTATCGTACTTTCATTGAGCACTTTGAAAAACCAAACTGAAAGAAGGGGAACCAGCGCAGTTAAAAACGCGACAATGAAGTTGCTTAAAATGAGTTTTTTCTTCAATTTAACACTATAGAACCACAATAAATTGATCGAAATTAAATGCACAAATACAAATATCAGCGTGCTGTATTTTACGGATAAATAGATGGCAATTAAAAATGCAAACAAGTTAAACGTCCAATGTAATAAAATGGCCCACCTCGGTTTCATGAATTTAGAGATGATAACTTTTTCTGGTTTATTAATACGGTCAGCTTTGACATCAAAATAATCGTTGATGACATTACCCGCGGCAGCAATGATCATCGTTGAAAAAATAAGAAGCAAGTAGTCGATGAAGTTGAAGTCAACTTTCTGGTAATAATTACTTTGGATTAAATAAAAAGCCACTCCGACCATCGTCATCAAAATGATGATTAGGTTTTTAGCTCGAATAAGTTTGAAAAAATACTTCATGGCTTTATTGTATAGGTCGTTCTACGGTTTTTTTGATGTGCTTTTTCTTTCTCCTTCGGATCACTTATTTGTTGAATCGCCGCATCTGAAACAATGGGAGAGCTAGATCCATATCCTTTGTAACTTAGGCGCGCCACTGGAATCCCTTTTGAAATAAGAAAATCATTTACTGCTTTTGCACGGTCAGTCGATAATGTCAAGTTTTCTTGTGCATTACCTCTTGAATCGGTATGTCCACCGATTTCAATTTTTAAGGTTGGATGTGTCTTTAAGTAGTTTACTAAAGAGGTCAATTCAACAATCGATTCTGGACGCAATTTTGCTTGATTTAAGTCAAAGAAAACATTTGCAAGGACATTTTCTTCCGAAGAATTTTCAGGATTCAGGGGAATTTGAATATGGTAACTTTGCTCATTCTCCTTTAACGTCATATTGAAATTTAAGGAATAGGGTAGGTAGCCAGGATGCGTTACTTCAATCGCATAATCTGTATTTATAGGCAAAGGAACCATAAATGTCCCGTCAATTGCATCAGCTTTGGATTGAATCACAACTTGTCCATTTGAAAGATTGATCAATTGGAAACTTGCTCCAAGAGACTTTTTCGTTAGTGCGTCAAATACGAATCCATCGAAATAGAGCGTTCTCGTTGGTTGATTTTCTTTTGGTAGATTAAAGTAGTAGATGTCCATTAAACCATATCCACCCGGACGGTCCGAAGCAAAAAAGGCAATGTCGCCCTCCGGTGAAACCATTAAGGAGTTTTCATCAGACATTGTATTTATCGGATACCCTAAATTTTGTGGGATTCCCCACCTTCCTGTCTCATCCATTCTTGAAACGAATAAATCGGATCCTCCCAATCCTACATGACCTCTAGAAGCGAAATAAAGCGTTTTCCCATCTGGGTGAATCAAAACAGATTCCTCGTTTTGATTCGAATTGATAGTTGAAGAAAGAGGTTCAGCCATTCCCCATGTTCCATCTGCTAAAAGTTTAGACATGTAAATGTCAGAATCTTTTTTTCCATCTCGGCTACGCAATCCTCTTATGAAGTACAGCGTTTTTCCATCCGCGGAAAGGGAAGGTTGCGTTTCCCAATGAGTAGAGTTTACTTTTCCTGGAAGATTTACTGGGTTGCTCCATGATTTTCCATTTTGCTCCGTCACAAATAAATCACAGCTACCTCTTCCTTGTCTATTTTCCCCATAATCTACGCCACTTTCATCCGTACACGCTACGAAAATGAGTTTTTTTCCATCAGGAGAAATTGTTGGCGCTCCTTCGTTATATGGGGTATTCACATTTTTAGGCATCGGATATGAACGACTCCAAGTATGATCAATTTGATGTGTCACATAAAAGTCTTCCTGCTCGCGATTGTAGCCGTTTTGAAAATCGTTGATTCGTCGTGTGAACAGCATGGTGTTACCATCCACTGTAATGGTTGGATAATATTCGGAGAAATTTGTATTTACCGCAGGACCCATATTTTTAGGTTCAAAGGGTTTTGGGTTTTTCATCGATTGAATGGAGAAAGAGGCACAATCTTGCATTCTTCTCACATTGCCTAAATTTTCTTGTTTAGAATTTGGGTTTCTAAGGTAAAAATCGCAGCTTTTTATGGCACCTTGATAATCAGCCACGGCCATTTGACAGGTCGCTAAACGGTAATTGGTGTTTCCGCTAATGCTGTGATTTGGATCAATTTCAAGCGCTCGCTTATAATGGAAAATGGCTTGATTGTAATTTCGTATAATTTCATTGAATTCCGCAGCAAGTAAATGTGCTTCCCAAAAATTAGAGTCTTTTTCAAGTGCCTTGCCTAATAATTCAATTCCTCCTTTAAAATCATAGGCTCCCGTTGTAACATCCATTCCTTCTTTAGGTGCTTTTTCTGCTAGTTCAAAGTAATGAATGGCTTTTTTGCTTGAACTTGAATAGGGGAATTGAGCTGTTGAGCAACTATAAAACAATACGAAAAAAAAGGATAAGAGTAGGGCGTTTTTCATTCAGGGTATATTCATGTATTTGTGAGTCTGTAACGAGATTTTCCATTTTTGGTTACCTTTCACGTAGTCGATAATCAAGGGAAGTAGTTTCTCTTGTTTTTCCCATTCAGGTTGAAGAAATAAACGACATTCAGATGAAACTTTTTGTGCGTGTTCTTCCGCCCAAGCGAAATCCGAAACATGATTGATGACAACCTTCAACTCATGTGCTTTTACATACGCTTCTTCAATCGGTTTCATGAATTTTTTCGGTGAAAAGCAATACCAATCGATCGGTGCATCCAAGTGATGAACACCAGCTGTCTCAATAGCCACTTCGATGTTATGCTCATGTAAGGACTTCACAAGTCCTATTAACGAGTGCATCGTAGGCTCACCACCTGTAATTACTACAAAACGAGCATGCACCGCTAAAACTTCGTTTACGATGGCATCAATTGTCATAAATTGATCTGGAGTGCTTTCCCAACTTTCCTTTACATCACACCATACGCAGCCAACATCACATCCTGCAGTTCGAATAAAATAGGCTGTCCGTCCACTATGGAAACCTTCACCTTGTATCGTGAAAAAATGTTCCATGATTGGAAGTGGAGTACTTGAAGGGATAAGTTGATTCGACATAGAACAAAGTTAATCAATTCTGTTCGTTATTATTGGTCGTTTTTTGAAAGTGATTTTCATTATATTTGTTTTAACCTAAACTAAAATTATGAAACAAATCATTACTTTTCACTTTCTCTTTTTCACCTATTTGCTCTCTGCTCAACAAATTGTTAACGGCAATATGGAATCATGGGATAACCTTGGATTAACAACAGAGGAACCTACAAATTGGAACGGTTTTAAATCCGGCTCAGGTGGACTTGTTTCATTCGGTTCTCAACAAATTGAGCAATCAACGGCTATTCGCGCTAATGCAACTGGAATGTACTGCACTAGAATTTGGTCAAAAAGTACGCTTGGTATTGTTGCCAATGGAACCATGACTTTAGGTCAGATTAACATGGGTAGTACAACTGCTTCAAGTCCGTTGAACTATAATTATTCAAAAACGTCAGATTCACTTTTTTCTGAACCAATTTCAACGGTACCAGATTCCGTTGTCTTTTGGGCGAAATATACTGCTGGAACGGGACAACAAGCAAGAATGCATGCCATTATTCATGATAGTGCCGATGTTCATGATCCAATTGATGCAGGATCGCAACCATTTGTTGTTGCCCGAGCGGAATTAAATTATGCTCCAACAGCCGGAAATTGGGTGCGATTTTCCGCACCATTTGCATATGAAGTGCAAACGGGGCTAATGCCAATAGCGAAATACATTCTTCTGACATTTGCGACGAACAAAAATCCAGGTGGTGGTGCGGCGAATGATGAGGTGTTGATAGATGACATTGAATTGATTTACAATGCGAGTTCGATTAATGAATTTCAGTCAACTGTTCAAATTTATTATTCTACCGCGCAAGGATTGATGTCCAAAAACCTTTCCATGGATACAAATCTTTCCATTTACAGTATTACCGGACAATTGGTTAAAAAGGGTAGCCTAGCACAATTGAGCGGAGGCTCCTTACCTTCCGGACAATACCTTTTGAACTTCCAAGGGAAAAGTCAGAAATTGTTCATTCCGTAAGTCCAGCGAATGAAGGTTTTAATTTCTGTTTGTTGTATTCTATTTTTTCATCTCGTTCATGCTCAAAATCTCAAGGTCAGCGGTTTTGTGTATGATGAAGATAAACAAGCTATTCGAAGTGCAAGAATAAGTGTTGTTGGTGAAAGTATTGGTGTGTTTTCAAAGTCTGATGGATCTTATGAGCTGTTAATTCATCCTGGACAATTAACGCTTCGCTGTAAAATCGATGGAGGACAAGTCGATACTTTTTTCATTGAAAACCTTCAAAGTGATTTAATACACGATTTCTATTTAAAGGATCGCGTGCAAAGTGTGGAACAAGTCAAAGTAACCGTGGGTAAATTCGACAAACCGATCGAAGAGCAAACTGTTACGATGTTGGTGTTAAAACCCGAACTCATTGAAAATAAGAATACACGTAGCATTGAAACTGCTCTTGATCAAACTCCTGGTTTGAATATTTTAGATGGGGAACCCCAAATTCGCGGCGGAAGTGGATTTACCTTCGGTGTCGGATCTAAAGTTGCTGTACTTGTCGATGATATGCCCATGCTTTCTGGGGATGCTGGTCGACCCGAATGGGGATTTATTCCGGTTGAAAACATCAGTCAGGTCGAAGTGACCAAAGGCGCCGCATCGGTATTGTCCGGAAGTTCA
>CANHMH010000013.1 GCA_947461635.1 Flavobacteriales bacterium
AAAGTCATGGAAATTATCTTAAAGAAAAACGTTGATAAATTAGGTTACGCAAACGAAATCGTGAACGTAAAACCTGGATACGGTCGTAACTTCTTGATTCCTCAAGGTTACGCAACGCTTGCTACGGCTAGCGCGAAAAAAGCACACGCTGAGATTATGCGTCAAAAATCTCACAAAGAATCTAAAAATTTAGCTGAAGCACAAGAATTGGCTGCTAAAATTGCTGATTTAACCATCACGATCGCTACAAAAGCTGGTGAAAACGGTAAAATCTTTGGTTCTGTAAATACGGTTCAATTGGCTGATGCACTTCGTGCACTTGGACATGATATCGATCGTAAATCATTGAAAATTAAAGACGAACCAATTCGCGAAATTGGAACGTACGAAGTAGAAGCAAACATTTACAAAGGAGTGAAACAATCATTCAAATTTGAAGTTGTTAGCGAGTAAGCTTTACAAAACAAACTGAAAAAACTCTTTCCATTCGGAAGGAGTTTTTTTTTGCCCTGATCGTTTGTATTCGGGAATTCACTACTTTTATTCTTTGACGCACTACATGGAAAATCCAATCGTAATATGGTTTTTTGGACTCTCAGGATCTGGTAAGTCTACCTTGTCGAACCTCTTACTGAAGCAATTAAAGAACCAAGGAATTTCTTCGGTTTCGATCGATGGTGATCAATTGCGGACAGGAATAAATCAAGACCTTGGCTTTTCATCGGAGGATCGTATGGAAAACATTCGTCGTTCGGCTGAAATCGCAAAATTATTCATGGAAAACCATCAAGTTGTCTTGGCTTCGTTTATCACCCCCGAGGAATCTCACCGTGAAAAAGTGCGTGAAATACTTGGCTCCAATGTTCGCTTCGTTTTTGTAGATGCAACTTTACAAAAGTGTCAAAGTCGCGATGTGAAAGGACTCTATCAAAATGTATTCAAAGGAACGCTTAGTAATTTCACGGGAATTTCAGCGCCTTTCGATCGTCCATCGCAAGTAGATTTAATCGTGGATACAAATGAACAAACAACGAATCATTGCCTTGAGCAAATCTTACATACTTTTTTCGACGAGAGATGAGCTACCGATTAAATTATTTGGAGGAATTAGAGGCGGAGGCTGTCTTTGTGCTGCGTGAAGCATTTGCTCAATTTGAGCATCCATGTATTTTATTCTCTGGTGGAAAGGATTCCATTGTTGTGACGCACCTTGCAGCGAAAGCGTTTGCGCCTGGACCAATACCATTTTCCTTGCTACACATCGACACCGGACACAATTTTCCGGAAACGATCCAATTTCGAGATGAATTAGCAGCGCGTTTAAATGTGCGATTGGTCGTTGGAAAAGTGGAGGATTCCATTCAACGTCAAACGGTACAAGAAGAAAGTGGACCTAACGCGAATCGAAATCGTGCGCAATCCATTACGCTGCTAGAAAGCATGGAATCCTTTGGATTTGATGCAGCAATAGGCGGGGGAAGACGCGATGAGGAAAAAGCACGAGCGAAGGAACGATTTTTCTCACATCGTGATGCTTTTGGACAATGGGATCCGAAAAATCAAGGACCTGAAATCTGGCATTTGTACAACGGACGAAAGAATGAAGGTGAACAATTCCGCGTCTTTCCCATCAGTAACTGGACAGAATTAGATGTGTGGGAATACATTCAAAAGGAAAATATTTCCTTGCCAAGTTTGTATTTTGCTCACCAACGACCTTGTGTGAAAAGGAAAGATACCATTTTAGCACAATCTTCTTATTTGGTCCCGCATGATACGGATGAATTGCTTGATCTTCACGTGAGGTTTCGTACCATTGGTGATATGACAATAAGTGGCGCAATGATTTCAAGTGCTTCAACGGTTTCGGAAATTATAGCAGAATTAAAGGAGATGAATCAATCGGAACGCGGAAATCGTGCGGATGATTTTCGTTCGGAATCTTCCATGGAAGACCGCAAAAAAGAAGGGTATTTCTGATGATAGAAACAAAGGACATCATTCGTTTTACCACTGCAGGAAGCGTGGACGATGGGAAAAGTACCTTGATCGGACGCTTGCTCTATGATTGCCATCAAATTCCACAAGATCAAATTGACCTGGTTCGACGCATATCTGAACGCAAAGGTTCGTCGGAAATTGACTTGTCCCTTTTTACGGATGGATTAAAAGATGAACGTGCACAAGGAATTACAATCGATGTCGCCTATCGTTATTTCACTACGGAAAAGCGAAAATTCATCATCGCAGATACACCCGGACACCTTCAGTATACCCGAAACATGGTTACAGGTGCGTCCACTGCTAATGCCGCTCTGATTCTGATCGATGCACGCAAAGGTGTGGTGGAACAAACACGCAGACATAGTTTTATCGCTTCCTTGCTTCAAATAAAACATTTGATTGTGTGCGTCAATAAAATGGATTTGGTGGAGTTCAGTAAAGAGGCATTTGACCAAATTGTGTCAACCTTTCAAGATTTCTCTGCTAAACTAGCCATTGTTGATGTTCAGTTTATTCCAGTTTCCGCTTTGAATGGAGATAACATCGTGCACCGCTCTGAAAACATGCCTTGGTATCAAGGAGCGACCTTGCTTCATACACTTGAACACATATCAGTTGCAAATGAGCTCAATCACATTGATTTCCGTTTCCCTGTTCAACATCCGATTCGTGTAGACAACGAACTCGTTCAAGATTACCGTGCTTATGCCGGAAAGCTGGAAAGTGGAATTGTTCGGGTAGGGGATGAAGTCATCATCTTACCGGGAAATCAAGCTTCTAAGGTTAAATCCATCATGGGGATGAATGGCCCACAAATGGAAGCGTTTGCACCACAGTCTATTTCGCTTGAATTGACGGATGAATTGGATATCTCTCGCGGGAATATGATCGTGAAACCGAATAATCAAGCGGAAGAAGTGCGACAACTTTCGGCGATGATTTGTTGGATGAGTTCGCAAGCTTATATTCCTGGACGTAAATACATTTTACGTCACACGACCAACGAAGTGAAAGCGATGATTAAATCGATTTTGTATGTCTATGATATGAAATCCTTAAAACGAGTTGAGGAACAAACAGCATTGCAGACAAACGATATCGCTCGTGTTTCCTTGCAATTAGCAGGACCTATTTACATTGATGAATACCGAAAGAATAAAGCTACGGGATCGTTTATTTTGATGGATGAACAATCAAATCAGACGGTGGCTGTTGGAATGATTTCTTAACGTTTTTCCAAGTAATTTTTCACGTAATCCGAGATACCTTCTTCCAAGGTGTAAAATTCATGAGGATAGCCAATCGCTTTTAATTTCGACATGTTTGCTTCCGTGAAATACTGGTATTTGTCACGAATGTCAATTGGTGTGTCGATAAAAGAAATCGATGGTTCGAGTCCAAGAGCTTTAAACGTTAAACTAGCCAAATCTAAGAAAGTTCGAGCTTTTCCTGATCCAAGGTTGTAGATTCCAGAGTTTTTCTGATGTTCCATCAAGAATTCACAGACTTTTGCGACATCTTTCACATACACGAAGTCGCGTAGTTGCTCGCCATCTTTGTATTCAGGATTGTGAGAACGGAACAATTGCATGTGTCCCTTTTCTTTGATCTGTCGGTTTGTATGGAAAACAACGCTCGCCATTCTTCCTTTGTGGTATTCTTTTGGACCGTAAACGTTAAAGAATTTCAGTCCTGCCCAAAATGGAGGCGTGCTTGCTTGTTGAATGGCCCATTTGTCAAATTCGTTCTTGGAAATCCCGTAAGGATTCAAAGGTTTTAAATTTGGAATAACCTCGTTGTTGTCTTCGTAGCCATATTCACCCAAACCGTAGGTTGCAGCACTACTCGCATAAACCAATGGAATCTGGTATTCTGAACAAATGCTCCAAATAGACTTCGTGTAATTCAAGTTTAATTCATCTAGGAGAACTAAATCCTTTTCAGTCGTATCTGTTCTTGCACCTAAATGGAAGACAAACTCCACTTCGTTTGCATGTGTTTGAAACCATTCAATGAATTCAGAACGTTCTATTTTTTCACTAAACTTCGTATTTATCCAATTGTCTTCTTTGTCGATTTTCGTAAAATCATCGACTAAAACAAGGTTTGTATGTCCGAGTGCATTGAGGTGATCCACCAAATAACTCGCAATAAATCCGGCAGAGCCAGTGACAACTATCATTGTATGTAATTAGAATAAACCGTTGATTTCTGCATCAATGGAATTAATGATTTTACCTAAATCTTCTTGGTTTTCAGGGAAACGGTTGTTGTCGATGTCGATGATTAAAACTTTTCCTTTGTCGTACGTAGAGATCCAAGCTTCGTAGCGCTCATTCAAACGTTTTAAGTAATCCAAACGGATGCTTTCTTCGTATTCACGTCCTCTTTGTTGAATTTGATTCACCAACGTTGGTACGCTTGCACGCAAATAAATCAATAAATCTGGTGCAGATACGAATCCATCCATTAAGTTGAACAACGAAAAGTAATTTTCGAAATCCCTTGTTGTCATTAAGCCCATGGAATGTAAATTCGGCGCAAAGATGAATGCATCCTCGTAAATTGTTCGGTCTTGAATTACGGTATGTGCAGTTTCCTTAATTTCTTGAATTTGCGTGAAACGACTGTTCAAATAGTAAATTTGCAGGTTAAATGACCAACGTTGCATGTCATCATAGAAATCATTCAAATACGGATTTTGGTCGACATCCTCATAATGAGTTTCCCAGCCATAATGTTTTGACAATAAGTTTGTTAATGTGGTTTTACCCGATCCGATGTTTCCTGCGATTGCAACGTGCATATTCTGTATTTTAGAATGGCTAAATTACGATAATTTCGAGGAATTAAAAAAGGGGAAAGCTTAGTATTTGATGGAAAAAATGGAAATTTCTTGACCTTTTTGGATTCCGAGTAGATTACCTTGTATGATAAATGACTCAATAGGACTATTAAGCTGCCAATCTGGATTTCTTTGGCTTGACCTCATGGCGATGGGAACGAAACGAAGTGACGAATCATTTTGAGCCAAACAGACGATTTGCTCGTTCCAAAAATTGAATTTCTGACAGTTCCCAAGGTCGTATGATGCACTGAAATTTAATAGGAAATCATATCGGTTCAATTTTCCATCAGAAAAAAGGACATACAAATGTTCTTTGTATTCTTTCATTTGAAGAATGGTGCTCGCATTGATTTCTACATTCTGAATGGTTTGAAGGATTTGGGACTTTTGAAAATCCACCAAATTCAACGAGGAACGGAATTGATCAAATACCCAAACTAAATTTGGACGATTGGACGAGCAAATGGATACAACGGTTGAAAAACCAAGTTCGCTTAAATCGATCAATTCTCCTTGCTGTGTCAAGGTGTTGTCGACTATAGCCATAGACTGTTGCACATCGGAGAACAACAAGGTTTTCATCGCATTGATTGGTGCAATGGATTGGATGTTTCCTAAGGATTTAAAGGTTTGATTAAACCGGCGTTCTCCCTTAATGACTTTCTTTTGAATGTTATTTTCTGATGCGACTAATAGGTTTTCTTGTGCATCAATGGTCCAGGTGTCGATTGGAGTAGGGGATATAAACGTTTCGACAAGCGTTAATTCTTGTGAGAACACAACGATTGAAAAGCTTAAGTTAAGAATAAGCCAAATGAATTTCATGGCTTTAAGTTAAGAATTTCATTTAATAAGGTGGTGTCATTCATTAATCTTGGTACTTTGTGTTGTCCACCTAATTTCCCTTTGAACTTCAACCATTGATGAAAAGTTCCACTTGGAACTGTCGTCATTTTTGGAAAGCCAATGTTGATGTTGTCTTTGCGTTTTGCATCATAGTCCGCATTTTCGGCTTTTAACAATTGATCCAACTCTTTTAAAAAAAAGTCTTCGTCGCTTGGTTGTTCACTGAATTCGACCACCCAGTGATGTCCACCAATGACCTTTTTTTCATCAAAATAAGGTGCGGCAGTGTAATCATTAATTTGGGCATTCGTCCGAAGAGCTGCGGCGCTAATTGCTTTATCGGCATGCTCAATGATTAATTTCTCTCCAAACGCATTGATGTAATGACTCGTTCTTCCGCTTACCACAAATCGAAAAGGGTGCAATTGGCTAAAGCGCACAGTATCACCAATGATATAGCGCCAAAGTCCTGAAGATGTCGTGATGACCAAGGCATATTCTTTGTCGATTTCGACATTTTCGAGTGTTAATACACTCTTCGATTGGATTCCATCAAATTCATTCATTGGAATGAACTCGTAGAAAACTTGTGAATTGGTCAGTAACAAAAGTTCTTTGGAGGCAATTTGATCTTGTAGTCCGAAATATCCTTCGGAAGAATTATAGGATTCTACATAATTCATTTTAGGCAGTCGAAGAATTTCTTGAAATGCCTCTTGATAAGGTTTGAAGGACATTCCTCCATGAATATAAAGTTCTAGATTCGGCCATACTTCTGATATGGAATCCTTTCCGGATTTCTCCAGTACTTTTTTCAGTAATAAGAGGGTCCAACTTGGAATTCCAGCAATGATGCAAATGTTTTCATTTAGAACGGATTCCGCCATGCGCTCTAATTTTTCCTCCCAGTTCTCTAGTAACGCGATATCTTTCTTCGGCGTACGTCGTAGTTCGGTCCAAGTGGGTAGGTGATTGATGATTATTGCGGATAAGTCTCCAATGAAAATCCCTTCTTCGGATTGTTCAATTTTCCCACTTCCACCGATAATGAGGTGTTTCGCGTTGTATAACTTGCGCTTCGAGTGGTTGGCGTAATACTGAGCAAGTAAGTCCTTCCCGTTTGCGTAGTGATTCTGTAAAAGGGAATCTTCCGTGATGGGTAGAATTTTTATCCGATCAGCTGTAGTGCCGGAAGATTTGGCAAACCAGCTTGTTTTTCCTGGCCACAATTGCGATTCGGCACCGTGAATGGAATCGTCGATGTACGGTTTTAAGGTACCGTAATCACTTAATGGAATGTTTTGTTGAAACGAATCAATTCCTTGTATATCTGATAGACCAATTTTTTGGCCGTAAGCCGTTTCCTTTCCGTTTTTCAAAAGAAAGTTAAAGGTGTTTAATTGATTCGGTATGGGATTTTGACGGTAATCATTGATGCGCGTCATACGTCTTCCAATCAACCAAGAAAATACGGAGTTGAAAGGCATAATTCAACAATATTGATGAATGGAAAACGAAGTTGACTTTATCCCCAAATAAGGACAGAAATCAGGATAGATAGAATAATAATCGTGTAAATTGTTCCTACTGCTGCAGTCGACCCTTCAAAGAAATTATCTGACATAATGTTTGTTTTAGACTTCAAAAGTAGGAATTGTTTTGTTTATAACGTGCGGTTTGGATAAAAAAAAAGCCCTAAAAAAGGGCTTTTTGAGTGATTTAATAACATCTTAATCTCGGCTGCCAAATAGACGAAGTAAAGTAAGGAATAAATTAATGAAGGTTATGTAAAGAGATAATCCTCCAAACAAAGCCATTTTACTGCGTTGTTCTTCATTCATTTCGGCATTATGCGCCATTTCTTTTAACATTTGCATTTTGTAGGCAACCAATCCAGTAAAGACAAATACGCCAATGTAAGTGATCATTTTGTCCATTCCAGAACTTTGAACGAACATGTTGATGATACTTGCAATGATGATGCCACCAAGCGCCATGTACAATAAACTACCAAACTTCGTCAGATCTGTTTTTGTGGTATATCCTAACACGGCCATGATTCCAAATGCTCCTGATGCAGCAAAGAAGGTCAAAGCGATTGACCCCATGGAGTAAATCATGAAAATAAAGGATAAACTTAATCCCATAAGAACGGAATAGACGATGAAAAGCAATAAAATTGTTTTCATGGACATGCGTTCCAATCCCATGCTCATCGCAAAGACCACTACTATGGGTGAAAACATCACAACGTAAAACAAAGGAGAAACTCCCGTTTCCGTTAGGAAAAGTGTTGCAATATATTCCGGATTAGTCCCGACGTAATACGCAATAATACCTGAAATGCTCAACGCAGCAAACATGTACGTGTACACGCTGCGGATAAAATCTTTCGCAATGTCTGAGGAAACAGACTGGTCATTGTTTAAATAGTCATTCATATTAATATAATTTAGCTTGCACTAAATTAACAAATTCTCTTCTAGTTGCATCGTTATCTAAAAATAATCCTGTAAATGCACTAGTGGTAGTGACAGAATTTTGTTTTTGAACTCCGCGCATTTGCATGCACATGTGACAACATTCAATCACTACTGCGACACCTTTAGGTTCAAGCGTACGTTGAATGCAATCGCGAATTTCTAAGGTTAATCTTTCTTGTACTTGTAAGCGACGCGCATATGCATCCACGACACGAGGAATTTTGCTTAAACCAACAATTTTCCCGTCTGGAATGTAAGCAATGTGTGCTTTTCCAAAAAATGGAAGCATGTGATGTTCGCACATAGAGTACACTTCAATGTGCTTAACGATAACCATTTCGGAATAGTCTTCATGGAAAATAGCCTGACGAATGATTTCATCTGGATTGATGTCGTAGCCGTGTGTCAAAAACTTCATCGCTTTTGCTACTCTTTCTGGTGTCTTTAATAATCCTTCTCTTTCCGGATTTTCACCGATTTGTTCGATAATTGAGCGATAATGTTCTTCCATTCCTTCTTGATTCAATGTGTTTTGTTTAAACTAACAACGAAGGAACGTTAAAAAGGTTCTTTGCCACCGTAATATTCCACAAAGTTATTTTCGGTTTCGATGAGTTTTATTTTAGCCATTTCACCCCCATGCTCTTGAACAAGAGGGTCAAGAATGTCCCAGATGGCAATTGCCAAGTTCTCTGTTGAGGCCATAATTCCTTCCAGAAATGGAACGTCTAAATTTAAATTTTTGTGGTCTAGTGCTTCGATGATGTGCTCACGAATCAATACACTGAGTAATTTAAGGTTGATCACAAATCCGGTTTCCGGATGAGGGACTCCTTTCACTGTGATATATAATTGGAAATTGTGTCCATGCCAATTGTGATTCGAACATTTCCCAAAAACTTCTTGGTTTTTCTCATCACTCCATTCTGGTCTCCAAAGTTTGTGCGCGGCATTAAACGTTTCTCTTCGGGTAATGTAAACTGTTTTCATAGCTTATACATTGATTAGGGACACTAGTTCACATTTCATGATTCCGTCACGATCTAAATCCAAAAGCTTGATGGTTTGAAACGTGTTGACTAAGTCCGGATGATAGGTATATTTTACTTTAACATAATTTTCGGTGAATCCGTACATGATTCCCTCGTCTTCTTCTTGTTCAAATAAAACAGTTCGCACGGAACCAATGTTCTCTTGGTAAAACTGTCTTTTTTTACGATCTGAAAGTAAATGTAATTGCTTGCTTCGTTCACGTCGAACATCCATTGGAACAGCTTCACCTAATTTAGGAGCACCAGTATTGGCTCTTTCGGAATAAGTAAAAACGTGTAAATAAGAAACGTCTAATTCCTTCAAGAAATCGATTGTTTCCATGAAGTCCTCATCCGTTTCTCCTGGAAATCCAACAATCACATCGACGCCAATGCACGCATCCGAACGAAGGCATTTAATTTGCTGAACACGTTCTGCATACAATGAACGTTCGTATTTTCTGCGCATCAACTTGAGAATACGGTCGCTCCCAGACTGAAGTGGAATATGGAAATGCGGAACAAATCGTTGCGATTTCGATAAACAAAAATCAATGATTTCGTTTGATAATAAGTTGGGTTCTATGGAAGAGATTCGGTACCGATCAATTCCATCAACCTGATCCAATGCTTGGATTAACTGATAAAAATCTTCATCTCCTCCTTGACCGAAATCGCCAATGTTCACGCCCGTTAATACGACTTCTCGAATTTTCGTTTCAGCAATTTTCTTCGCCTCAAGAACGGTTTCTTCAATCGTTGCATTTCTACTTTTTCCCCGTGCAAGTGGAATCGTACAGAAGGAGCAGAAATAATCACAGCCATCTTGTACTTTTAAAAAGGAACGAGTGCGATCACCAAAAGAATAAGAGGGAACAAATTCCTTGGTTTCTTTAATATTGTCGAAAGAAACAACTGTTTCGTTTGAGTTTTGATCTATTTTATCTAAATGTTCGAGGATGTTGAATTTTTCATTTGCTCCTAAAACCATGTTCACACCGTTGATTTGTGCTATTTCAGTTGGTTTTAACTGTGCGTAACAACCCACAATCACCACAAACGAATCCGGATTAATCTTTTTCGCTCGTTTCACCAATTGCTTACATTTCTTGTCTGCATTTTCCGTTACAGAGCACGTATTGATGACATAAACATCTGGATGTTCTTCGAATCCAACCTTCGCAAATCCAGCGTCCTCAAACAATCTAGAAATGGTTGAAGTCTCGGAGAAATTTAATTTACATCCAAGCGTATAAAAAGCGACTTTTTTGAATTGATTCATTGAGGGCGTAAAGTTAAGGACTTATTTTGTGAAAGGAAACCTTCTAATCCTGCTTTCCTTGTTCAAAATGTGATTTCAATGAGATGATGCGTTCGTTTAATTGCTAATTTTGCTCAAAACGAGAAGAATGAAATTCGATATAGCAGTTATTGGCGGTGGAATTGTGGGCGCAGCAACCTTTTACAAGCTGCAGGTTAAATACCCAAATTTAAAAATTGCGCTTTTTGAAAAAGAAGCACTTCTAGCGGATCATCAAACTGGACATAACTCTGGAGTTATTCACTCGGGCTTATATTACAAGCCAGGATCTTTAAAAGCGCGAAATTGCATTCAAGGCCGTCACGAATTAGTGGCATTTGCGAAAGAACATGGAATCAAACATGATGTATGTGGAAAAGTTGTCGTAGCTACGGATGCGAGCGAACTTCCAAACATGGAACGCGTTTTTAAAACAGGACTCGAAAATAAAATCGAAGGTATTCAAATGATTACAGCAGATGAAGTACGAGACATCGAACCTTTTGTTAAATCAATCGGGGGCATACATGTTCCTTGTACAGGAATCATTGATTTTAGAGGAGCGACGATTAAAATGGTTGAAATTGCATTATCCATGCAGGAGAACAGTAAGCTTTTTCTTGAAACGGAAGTTTTGTCCATTGATAAAAGTGAGGAGAACTCTACTATCCATACAACAAAAGGTTCCTTTCAATCGGAATACCTGGTTTTTTGTGCTGGATTGCAGGCGGACAGGTTGGCGAGAAAAGATGGTGTGAAGTTAAAGGAACAAGTTGTTGGATTTAGAGGGGATTATTATGAATTGACTCCGGAAGCAAAACATAAAGTCAAAAACTTAATTTATCCTGTTCCTAATCCTGATTTCCCCTTCCTTGGAGTACATTTTACCCGTATGACCGATGGTGAGGTTGAGTGCGGTCCAAATGCCGTATTCACATTTAAACGTGAAGGATATGGTAAAACAGATTTTTCATTGAAAGACACGTATGATGCCTTGACATATGGAGGTACTTGGAAGTTATTCTTTAATAACATGAGTTTTGGAATCAACGAATACCGACGAGCTTTTTCAAAGAAGTTATTTTTAAAAACCTTGCAGCGAATGATGCCAGATTTAACGATGGACGATATTCATCCGGGAAGATCAGGTGTGCGCGCCTTGTTATTGGCGGAGGATGGAGATACAAGAGATGATTTCCGAATAGAATACCACGGTAAATCCATTCACGTGTTGAATGCTCCTTCACCAGCAGCAACGGCTTCACTTGCCATCGGACAATACATTGCTGACGAGGCAGAAAAACAATTTAACTTGAAATAGTCTCCGGATTTTATTGTCTCGTTAATTTCCCTTCTTTCCAATCTTGGATCAACTTTGCCCATGAATAGGGGTTTAATAAATTGTTTACAGGAAGTTGTCCATTCGTATATAATCGAGTGTTTCTCATGTTATAGGCATTTCCGGAAGCTAACGATGCATCGGCTTCTAATCGAGCAGCAACAAAGGCCAATGACTCACCAGATAGTTCCTTTTGAGCACGACGCACATCGTCCTCGTATGGAGTCATATTCACAAAGTAATCGGCAAATTGCGAACGAGTTGGCCATGGATGTACCACTACCGTAGGTAAAACCAAGGTGTCGCGAACCAACATATGAATGATGCTGTAACGATTGTCCTTTAAGGTGTCTGGGACGATAAATGGAGATGTTTGAAATCCTTCACGGGAAAAGAAAACCGTGTCGCCAGGCTGTGTGACCAACGTAAAAAAACCATAGAAATCCGATACGACACCTTTCTTTAGCGAGCGATTATAAGCAGTTGAATAGGGAAGAGGAATGGACTCCTCCGTTACGACAACTCCTGATAATTGAATGAGTTGGGTGTTTTTTTGTCCATATGAAGCAAAGCAAGGTGCAAGAATCAATAGATATAATAAAGTCTTCATAGGCGTAATTTCTATACAAGGTTAAGTAAAAAGCTGCAAATGCTCAATTATTAGGAATTATTTAACAATTGACCGTCGCTAAAACGAAAAACCTGCCAATTTATTACTAAATTTGCAAGAATTTATTACAAAAAAATAAGTTCACATGTCTCTCGATAATCTACAAAAAATTTCTGAAGGATTAACCTACGATGATGTTCTGTTAGCACCCGCTTATTCAGAAGTTTTACCTCGTGAAGTTTCCCTTAAAAGTAAATTTACACGCAACATTACGGTGAATACACCAATAGTTTCAGCAGCTATGGATACGGTAACGGAATCCGAATTAGCGATTGCTATAGCACAACAAGGTGGAATAGGTGTTGTTCATAAAAACATGACAATCGAACAGCAAGCCATGCAAGTGCGCAAAGTGAAACGTTCTGAAAGCGGAATGATCATCGATCCAATTACCTTATTGGAAAATGCGCTTGTTCAGGATGCCCTTCAGTTAATGAAAGAAAACAGCATCGGTGGAATTCCGGTGGTGAATGAGCAAAAGGTCTTGAAAGGGATTCTTACGAACCGCGATTTGCGTTTTGAAAAGAATATGTTGCGTCCAGTGGCAGAAATCATGACTTCTGAAAACATCATTACAACCTGTGAAACAACTGATTTAACAACGGCTGAAGTTATTTTGCAACAAAATAGAATTGAAAAACTACCAGTAGTTGATGATCAAAATCGCTTGATTGGTCTAATTACGTACCGTGATATTATCAAAGTAAAAGAACATCCTTATTCTTGTAAGGATTCCTTGGGTAGATTGCGTGTAGCGGCTGCTGTTGGAGTGACACATGATACCATGGAGCGTGTATCAGCTTTAGTAGAAGCAGGCGTGGATGCAATTGTGATCGATACAGCTCATGGTCATACCAAAGGAGTGGTGGAACAATTAAAAAGTGTCAAAGCGAAATTTCCAGCATTGGATGTTGTCGTTGGAAATATAGCAACGGCTGAAGCTGCGAAATATTTGGTGGAAGCTGGAGCAGATGCGGTGAAAGTTGGAATTGGTCCAGGTTCTATATGTACAACACGCGTCATTGCAGGAGTGGGAGTACCACAATTAACTGCTGTCAATGAGGTTGCGCAAGCAATCGCGGGTTCAGGTGTTCCTGTGATTGCAGATGGTGGAATTCGTTACACTGGTGATATTGTGAAAGCCATTGCAGCCGGAGCTGACATCGTGATGCTTGGATCCATGTTTGCTGGAGTGGAAGAATCACCAGGTGAAACAATCATTTTTGAAGGAAGAAAATTCAAGTCCTACCGTGGAATGGGTTCTATTGAAGCCATGCAAAAAGGGTCAAAAGACCGCTATTTCCAAGATGCGGAAGATGATATTAAAAAGTTAGTTCCAGAAGGAATTTCTGGACGTGTTCCATACCGTGGAAAGTTAATAGAAGTCATGTTCCAAATTATTGGTGGACTTCGTGCAGGAATGGGATATTGTGGTGCTCCAACCATTTCAAAGTTACAAGGAGCTAGGTTCGTTCGTATTACTTCTGCAGGAGTACGTGAATCACATCCACATGATGTGACCATCACAAGAGAAGCACCAAATTATAGTATCAAATAAATGAGCGTAATTTACGTTCGAACTAACGTAATTGAAATAAAAATAAACTAGTACAATGAAAAAAATTATCGTTTTATTGTTGATTTTCTCGGGGATTCAAGGAGCAATTGCTCAAAATGATCCAATAGTTATGGAAATTGATGGCAAACCAGTCACAAAAAGTGAGTTTTTGCAGATTTACTTGAAAAATAATCCATCGCCTAAGTTTGACCAGGCATCTTTAGATGAATATGTAGAGATGTTTACGAAGTTTAAGTTAAAAGTGGCAGAGGCAGAAAAGTTGGGGTATGATACGATTCCAAAATTGAAAAAAGAATTGGATGGTTACCGCAAACAATTGGCTTTGCCTTATTTAATTGATTCGGTTGAGAACCAAGCAATGGTTGCTCAAGCGTATGACCGCATCAAAAATGAAGTTCGTGCATCACACATATTAATTCGTGTGGATGCGAACGCTAGTCCAAAAGACACCCTCGCTGCCTACAATAAAATTATGGCTTTGAAAGCACGCGTCGAAAAAGGAGAGGATTTTGCATCAGTTGCGAAAATGAAAAATGGTTCAGAAGATCCATCTGCTGCCTCAAATGGTGGTGACTTAGGATTTTTTACAGCTTTCCAAATGGTCTATCCTTTCGAAGAAAAAGCATTTACTACGCAAATTGGTCAAGTTTCAGATCCATTCCGCACACGATACGGTTACCACATTGTAAAAGTAACGGATAAGCGTCCATCACGTGGAACGATTCGCGTAGCGCACATTATGGTGTCCACAGGTAAAGACGCTACAAATGAAGCAAAAGGAAATGCTGAAAAAAAGATCAATGAAATATATGACAAGTTAGTTGCTGGAGAAAAATGGGAATCACTTGTTTCCTTGCATTCTGATGATGCGAATTCCGTGAAAAAAAATGGCGAGCTTCCAACATTTGGTTCCGGAACTACACAGCGAATGGTTCCAGCTTTTGAGGACGCTGCTTTTGCATTAAAAGAAGTTGGTCAATTTAGTAAGCCCGTTAAAACGGACTTTGGTTTCCATATCATTAAGTTAATTGAGTGGAAAGAAGTTTCTTCTTTCCAGAGTATGAAAAAGGAATTGCAAACCAAAGTGAATAAAGATGAGCGTTCGAAAAAAACGCAAGACGCATTTGTATCTAAATTGAAAGCAAATTATCACTACGCTTACAAAGGTGACAAAAACTTAAAATGGTTCAATGAAAAATTAGATTCAACTTATTACCAAGGGAAATGGACTGCTGATGGAAAATTGAAATCAAATAAAGCATTGTTTGAACTAAATGGAGAAACGAAGGACTTTACGCAACAAGAGTTTGCAAAATACTTGGAAAAGAACTTCCGAGGTGTGAAGCGTGATGAAAATAAAGTCGTTGTAGCGAAACAATACAAAAGTTGGGAGAAAGCAGCAATTTTACAATACGAGGAGTCTATTTTGCCAACGAAATATCCTGAATACCGTGCCTTATTGAAAGAATACCACGACGGAATTATTTTGTACGAGATCATGCAAGACCGTGTATGGAACAAAGCTGTGAAAGACACAGCGGGTTTACGTGCTTATTTCATGGCGAATCAAACGAAATATACGTGGCAAAAACGCTTAGATGCAACAGTTTACGAATGTTTGAATAAAGACATCGCAGCAAAAGTATCTGGGATGTTGCAAAACGACACCATCAATTCTAAACATGTTTTAGATGTGGTGAACAAAGACTCAGAATTGAATTTAAAGGTGAAAATGAACAAATTTGATATCGCTCAAACGCCATTCTTGGCAAATAAAGCTTTATCTAAAGGGGTAAATCAAGCCTATGAATTTGAAGGTAAGTTTTACGTGGTGAAAGTTGCAGCGGTTCTTGAGCCAGGACTAAAAGAATTTAGCGAGGCAAAAGGGATGGCGACCTCTGATTATCAAAACTACTTGGAATCAACTTGGCTAGAAGCATTGAAAAGTGCACATTCAGTGAAAGTGAATAAAGATGTTCTTTATCAAATTGGAAACTAAGCGATGAAAGGATACGCACTGTTTATTGGCTTGTTTTTAGGATTAAATTGTTTTGCGCAACCAACAAAGGTGGTAAACAAAATTGTTGCGCAAGTAGGGGATAATATTATTCTACTGTCTGATATTGAGTCTCAGTTATTACAAGCTGAACAAAGTCAGACAAAAGTTACCCCAGCTATGGAATGCGGAATTCTAGAGCAATTAATGGTTCAGGAATTACTGATCAATCAAGCTTTATTAGATAGTTTGGTGATTAAGGATGAAACCGTGGACTATGAAATGGAGAACAGGTTGCGCATTTTAGAATCAAAAATGGGTGGACGCGATAAATTGGAAGCTTATTACGGTAAATCTGTTACGCAAATCAAGGAAGAGTTTCGATCAAAAATAAAACAACGCTTGCTCGCCCAAGAAATGGAATCGAAAATTGTTTCTGAGGTAACTGTAACGCCAAAGGAAGTTGCTAATTACTTTAATTCCTTGCCAAAAGATAGCATTCCATACATCAATATGAAATTGAGTTTTCAGCAGATCGTTCAGTACCCTATTATCACGAAAGAAGATAAAAAAAGAGCATACGATCAATTGGCGGAAATTCGTGATTTGATTCTTACCAAAGGTAAAAACTTTGAGACAATGGCTAGAATTCACTCCCAAGATCCAGGAAGTGCTAGTCAGGGCGGGAAAATATCCGCTACGAAAGGAATGATGGTTCCTCAGTTTGAAGAAACATTGTTCAAATTAAACACAGGCGAAGTATCAGAAATTGTAGAAACAACTTATGGATATCACATCATTAAACTGATTTCGAGAAAAGGAAATGATTATACGGTTTCACACATCTTAATTATGCCTGAATTTAACGCTGAGAGCAGTACTCTTGCGTCGAATAAAATTGACTCCTGTTATACCTTGTTAAAAGAAAACCGTATTACATGGGATGAGGCAGTTTTGCGCTTTTCAAACGATGATTTAACGAAACAGAATAGAGGGATTATAACAAATCCAATTTCTGGGGATCAACTTTGGGACATGGAAGATTTAAATGAGGTCGATCAACAAATTTATTTGTTAACAGATGCATTGAATAAAGGTGATGTTACGCAGCCAAGTATGTACATCGATATTTACGAGCGCAAGCAAGGAGTTCGAATCGTTCGTCTGGCAGAAAGATTCCCTGCACATCAAGCAAATTTAAATGATGACTATGCTTTGATTAAATTAGCCGCAGAAAACGATAAAAAGCAAAAAACGATAGACAAATGGGTAGGTAATAAAATTGGAAATGCCTACGTACGCATCGATAAATCATATGAATCATGTGATTTTAGAAATAATTGGACAAAAACAAACCAAAAATAATATGACGGATAAAGAGAAAATTGACCAACTTGTAGTAGATTATCACGCACTAAAAAACGAGATACACAAAGTAATCATTGGTCAAGATGATGTAGTTGATCAAGTGTTAATTGCTATTTTTTCAAGAGCCCATTGTCTTCTCGTTGGGGTTCCAGGATTAGCGAAAACCTTACTTGTAAATACAATTGCTGAAACCTTAGGTTTGTCCTTTAATCGCGTGCAGTTTACTCCGGATTTAATGCCTTCAGATATTGTTGGTTCTGAAATTTTAGATGAAAGCAAGCAGTTTAAGTTCATACCAGGTCCATTGTTTTCTAATATCATCTTGGCGGATGAGATTAACCGTACACCTCCAAAAACACAGTCGGCTTTGCTTGAGGCAATGCAAGAACGTCGCGTAACAGCGGCAGGAAAAACCTACGATTTACCTGCTCCATTTTTCGTTTTAGCGACACAGAATCCAATTGAGCAGGAGGGGACATACCCACTTCCGGAAGCACAGTTGGACCGGTTTATGTTCAATATTTGGGTTGATTATCCTTCCTATTTAGAAGAGCTTGCGATTGTGAAAGCGACGACATCTGATCATAAAGTAAGCCTGCAAAAATTATTGAATGCACAACAAATAATGGAATACCAAGAATTGGTTCGCCGTATTCCAGTGGCAGATAACGTTTTGGAATATGCTGTTAAATTGGTTGCTAAAACCAGAGTAAATGCTCCAGAAGCGACACAATTAACCAAAGATTACATCACTTGGGGTGCTGGACCACGTGCATCACAGTATTTAATTGTTGGTGCAAAATGCCATGCGGCCTTAAGAGGTAAATATTCTCCGGATATCGAGGATGTAAAAGTAGTCGCGAAAGCAATTCTTCGTCACCGACTTGTGAGAAACTACCGCGCTGAAGCGGAAGGTTATTCCATGGATCGTATTATTGAAGAATTATTGTAATTTGACCGTTTAACGTTCTGTCTACTACGTGCATCTATTTCATTGATGATTTCCTCTAGTTTGCAGAAAAACAGCGTTTTTACTTATACTTAGTGTGAAATTGACGCTTTCCTTATTTTTTCATGTTTCAAAAATGAAAAGAGTTTTTAACAAATTGATGTTTTGTTGAAAACTGCACTTTGATTCCTTTTTATTTTCAGTTCAAAGGGGGTATTTTAGCTAAAAATTGAGTGGATGTTCGATGATGACGAAGAAGAATTTGCAGACAGCAGTTTGATCGAAGATATCGAACGCTTTGAAGCACACCTGCAGGGAAGTGCCCTGCAATTTATGGATAGTGACCGTATCGAAAATATCATCGATCATTATCTTGTGCAAGGGCAATATCAAAAGGCAAAAGCTGCATCTGAGTTAGGAATGTACCAATTTGCTTACAATCCACTCTTTCAACTACGAAAAGCGCAATCGCTCGGTGGACTTGGTATTTTAAATGAGGCCCTGGAAATAATTCAGCTCATTGAAAAAACAATGGAGCCCTCGTCGGAATTATACTTAACAAAAGCTTCCTTACATTCTCAGTTAAGGGATCATAAAAATGCCATAAAGTATTTTCATCTAGCCATTGATGTTTCGGAACCAAACGAGACGGATTTCATTTTCCTTGATATTTCCATTGAGTTTCAGCGCATGCGCATGTATCCTGAAGCAATTGAGGTGTTGAAGGAAGCATTACGTGTGAATAAATACAATGAAAGTGCCTTGTATGAACTTGGTAGATGTTACGACATCATGGAAGAGAATCAAGAGGCCATAAAAGCATACACAGAGTTTATTGACGAGCAACCCTATTCGGCAACTGCTTGGTACAATCTCGGAAATGCCTACAGTAAATTAGAGGATTTTGAAAAGGCTGTTTGGGCGTATGATTATGCTATTTTAATCAATGACGAGTTTGGACCTGCACATTTCAATATTGGTAATTCATATTTATCATTAGAAAAATACCATAAAGCGATTGAGCATTTTGAACTTTGTCAAAAACACGATGGAGATGATGCAATGGCCATGTGTTACATTGGGGAAGCGTATGAACAATTGAATGAGTTCAATCTTTCCAAACATTATTATAAAAAAAGCATTGAAATGGAACCAATGCTACCTGAAGCTTGGTTGGGACTTGGTATCGTTGAAGATCTTATGGGCCATACAAGAGAAGGAATTGTGTTAATTCAAAAAGCATTGGATTTTGATCCCGAAAATGCTGGGATTTACCACGTTTTGGCAGGTGCTTATGAAAAACTAGAATTGAGAGAGGAGACAAAGTTTCATTATGAGAAATCATTGGAGTTAAATCCTGCAGACGAAGAATGTTTGTCTGATTACATTGATTTTTTAAGTGACGAGTCTCCAATAGAAGCATATCGGGTTCTGCAGGATTTTCTCCAGGGGGAGAAAGAAAATGCAATCGCCCATGTGCTAGAAGTTAATTTGCAATGGATGCTCGGACAGCGTTCAGAGGCCATTCGCTTATTCAATAATTGCTTGGAAAAAGATTCCATTAAAGCAAAAACAATCTTTGAAATTAATCCGAAATTACTGGATGATCATGATTTCCTAAATTTATCCGAATAAACATGAATTTTAATTTATCATTCATTCCGAAAAGAAGCGAAAAACCAAGAAACAAAGGCGTTACCATGATGATGGATAAAGGCTTAGGTTTGCGTGAGGTGGAACATTTTATTGAAGCATCAGGACACTTAACCGACATTGTTAAATTTGGATTCGGTACTTCTTATGTAACCAATAATTTAGAAGAGAAAATTGCTTTGTACAAATCTGCGGGAATTCGTCCGTATTTTGGAGGTACTTTATTTGAAGCGTTTTATGCGCGTGGCAAATTTAACGACTACCAAAAAGTAATTGATAAATACAAATTAGACCTTGTGGAGGTTTCTGATGGATCGATTGTGATTCAACATGAAGAAAAATGTAAAATCATTCACGAGTTGTCTAAGAATATGACGGTCATGTCTGAGGTTGGATCGAAGGATTCCGGCATTTTAATTTCTCCAGCAAAATGGGTGCGCCTAATGAAAGGTGAATTAGATGCAGGAAGTTGGAAAGTAATCGCTGAAGGCCGTGAGGCTGGAAATGTTGGTGTTTTTCGTCCAAATGGAACGGCACACAGCGTTTTGATTAATCGAATCATCGCAAGTGTAAAACCAGAGGATATTCTTTGGGAAGCACCACAGAAAAATCAACAAGTTTGGTTCATTAAATTGTTTGGTGCTGAAGTGAACTTGGGAAATATCGCTCCCAACGACATGATTCCATTAGAATGTCTTCGTTTGGGTTTACGTGGTGATACCTTCTTTGATTTCCTTCCGAAATCATACGCAGATCGATTGAAACAAGTCAACGACGAGGAGGATGAAATCGACGAAGACGATAATTGATTCTACTACGGAATTCATTCCGACACACGTTTTTCAAGGACATAACGGTCCAATTTACGCCATCGATTTTGATGACTCATATGTTTATTCAGCTTCAGCAGATCGCTTTGTAACGCGTTGGAATAAATCAACTGGTAAACAAGATTCCTTTGCCATTCGTTGTGAAGCTGTTCCTTTTACCATTCAATTGTTTTCATTGGGAAAAATGCTTGCTATTGGACTAGCCTCCGGACAAGTACACATCATAGATCTTGAGCAAAAACGAGAAATACACCATTTCACCCAACATCAAGCAGGGATTTTCTCCATGTTTGAAACCAATGATAAAAGATTACTTTGTATTGGCGATGCGGATGGTTTTTTAAGCGTGTGGGATACTACTACGATGAAATTACTCATCATCCTTCCTTTATCCTGTGGGAAAATTCGCGCTATTCGACAAATAAATCAAACGAAAATTGTCATTGCCGGTGGATCAGGGGAAGTTCTTATATTAGAAACGGAATTTTTTAACGAGTTAAATCGTTTTTATGCCCACGAAACGGGTGCGACAGTACTTTGCCTGGATCCGACTAGAAAAGAACTTATTACAGGTGGAAAGGATGGGTACTTGCGTTGGTGGGATTCCGAAACACTTTCGTTAAAAAAAGCACTTCCTGCACATAAAGGAAGCATTTATGGACTGGAATTCATCGATGAAAATCATTTTGTTACGGTAAGTCTTGATAAATCTGTCAAAATATGGAATGCTGTCGAACGGAAGGTAATTCATAAAATAACCGATAAAAGCATTGGCCATCGTCGTTCAGTAAATACGATTTGTAGCAATGGAAATGGTCAATTCGCTTATGCTGGTGATGATAAATTGATTCACTTATTTGATTTCCATAAACAAGATTAGCACTTTGTGCGTAATTTTAACAAAATACTCTACGTGAAAAAGTACTTGCTTCTTCTTTTATTGATCGTCAGCGCTGAATTAAATGCTCAGTTTCAGTTCAATTTTAATGACTCCATTCTCGTTTTTAAAAATGGTGAGTACTTAAGTCTAGCATGGGGAGGTGGTCATAACAACGCGCAATTTTCAGAAATTGATTACGATTTTGATGGAGATATGGACTTGTTTGTCTTTGATAGAAGTCACGATCAAGTTCGCTTATACCGCCACGAAGAAGCAAACGTACAACATTATTACGTTTCAGATCCTGCGGGATTTTTACGTTTTCCTCCCGGTTTGCGCTATCGTGCTTATTGTGCGGATTATAATCAGGATGGTAAGAATGATTTATTTTGCTACACTATTGGTGGATTAAGGGTATATAAAAACGTTGGAAATGCTACAATAGGACTGCAATGGGAGCAATACAGCAATTACATTACCTCCAATTACAATGGACCTGAGTTGAATTTATACATCAGTTCCGCTGACATTCCAGCTATTGTGGACGTAGAAGGGGATGGTGATTTAGATATTTTAAGCTATCATATTGGTGGGGAATATTTACAATACCATCAAAATCAAAGTCAAGAACTTTATGGACATTCCGATTCATTGATTTTTGAATTAAAAAACTCCTGTTGGGGTGGGTACAGAGAGGATGTGACAACGAATGGGGTCTTTTTATTCGATAATTCTGGACCTTGTAACAGTTCAAATGTTCCAAATCCAGAATTACCAGTCGGAAGTGAACCGAAAGCACACGCTGGATCAACCGTTCTTGCATTAGATTACGATAATTCTGGTGTACTTGATTTGATTCTTGGAGATGTTTCCTACACAAATATGATGTTACTTATCAATGGGGGTACTGTTCCAAACTCGAATTCAGATATGGTTTCGATGAGTACGAATTTTCCAAGTAATACGACACCCGTTAACATGCAACTTTTTCCCGCTGGATTCTATGTGGACGTTGATTTTGATGGTAAAAAAGACCTGATTGTGACGCCGAATGCAAACAATGTATCCGAAAATGAAAGCAGTGTATTGTTTTACAAAAATACCGGTGCCAATACACAGCCAAATTTTGTGTATCAAACAAAATCGTTCTTGCAAAATGAGATGATTGAGCATGGAACGGCCTCAAGTCCACAAATTGTAGATTTAAACAATGATGGGCTTCAGGATCTCATCGTTTCGAATTTCTTTGCCTACAAAGCCACTGGTTTGAAAGAGAGTCGTTTGGCATACTATCAAAATACAGGCGCTGTTGGAAATCCAAAGTTCACTTTTGTCGATGTGAATTTCTTGAACTTGGCTCAGGCGAATCTCGGACTCAGACTTTTCCCAAGTTATGGTGATTTGAATGGAGATGGAAAAGCAGACATGATGCTTGGACTAGAAAACGGCAGCGTTGCCTACTATCAAAATACAACTTCAGGGTCGAATCCAACTTTCGCAGCCCCCATTTTAAATTATGCGGATCAAAGCGGAACACCGATGAATGCCGGTCAATATGCTTCTCCTCAACTTTTTGACTTGAACAAGGATGGTAAATTAGACCTTATTTTGGGTAAGAAAACAGGCGAACTCATGTATTTTGAAAATACGGGGACAACATCGAATCCGACATTTACCTTACTGAACACTGCGCTTGGCATGGTAGACACCGATACACTTACTCCCGATGGATATGCTGTACCGCATTTCTTCCGTTTTCAAGATACGACATACTTGCTGCTAGGTGCCCACGACGGAGCCATTCATTTTTATGATTCCATAGATGCTTCATTAGGTTCCGGAACGTATTTCCACGAGCGCAGTGCTGATTTCCTCGGATTAAAAGCGGCAATTGGTGCATACAGTTCTTGTTTTGTCACCGATATTGACGAAGACAATCACTTAGATTTATTTGTCGGTCAAGATTTAGGTGGATTATATCGCTTGGAAGATGAGCCAGGAAGTACGATGGCTGTCGCGGATGAAGAACAAGCAATGTTGAACATCTATCCAAATCCAGCAACAACGGAATTAACGATTTTAACGGATCAAAACATTGGAATAATGGATGTTTATTCGGTCGAAGGTCGTTGGATTTGTACCTGGGAGGTTTCGAATGGAAATAATGTATTCTCACTAGCTGATTTCGATAGTGGATTCTACATCCTGAAAGGACGATCAACTAACATCAATAAGAAATTCTGGAAGCGCTAAGCCTATTTTACTGCGAATTCAAAGAAAGTTTTGCCGTTTAGTTCTCCACGCAATTGATCACCAATTTGAACAGGTCCAACACCTGCAGGAGTTCCTGTATAGATCAAATCACCAGTCTTTAAGGTCATGAATTGAGAAACATAGGATATGATTTCATCAATACTAAAGATAAAATCGCGTGGATGTCCAGTTTGTTTTAATTCGTTGTTTTGGAAGAATTTGAACTCCGCCATTTCTAAATCCAAGTCTGCTTTGTTCACCCATTGATTGGAAATCGCCGCACTAGAATCAAATCCTTTTGCTTTTTCCCATGGAAGTCCATTTGCTTTGCAGTGTTCTTGAATGTCACGTGCCGTAAAATCGATGCCCAATGAAAATTCAGAATAGTATTTATGCGCAAACGCTTTGTCGATGTGTTTTCCAACACGGTCGATTTTCACAATTAATTCACATTCGAAATGCAAATCTTTGGTGAAATTGGGATAATAAAAATCACCTTCTCGTAAAATGGCAGTGTCCGGTTTCAGAAAGTACAAAGGTTCAGTCGGAACTGCCGATTTCATTTCTTTCGCGTGATCCGCATAATTACGTCCAATGCAAATGATTTTCATTATTTATTGAATTTTTGCTTGAGTAAATCGAGTTTGTCTTCCATCGGAATGGCATCTTTTTCTGCTTTGATGCGTTCCATTTCTTTGCGTAAGATTTGTTTCGTGTACAATGGAAAATCTGCTTCGAGCATCCATCCATAATACCCAGGTTCTTCTTTAAGTACTTGAACAACGCTTTTATTTTTGTGTTTTCCGAAGTTATAAATTAACTCCTTTTTTGCATTGTAGGCAAGTCGTCCAGCAAAATCAGCCAGTTGGAAATCTCCCGCTTTGGAAAAATCTGCCAATGCATCGATGTCTTTTGCCAGGCTTGGGTATTTTTCTAATTGTGCTAATAATACTTCGTAAGTAGCTAACGTATCGTAAATGGCATTGTGTGCATTCTCAATGGTTTTACCACAGTAGAATTGATACGCAGCTGCAAGTGTGCGTTGTTCCATCTTGTGAAAGATGTTTTGTACGTCCACAAAGCGACGATTGGATAAATCGAAATCGTTTCCAGTACGAAGTAATTCTTCTGATAAAACAGGTATATCGAATTTATTGGAATTGTATCCTGCTAAATCCGCATCACCAATAAAAGCGAGAATCTCAGGAGCAAGTTGTGCGAACGTTGGCTCGTTTTTCACCATTTCATTACTGACGCCATGAATCGCAGTGCTTTCATCCGCAATCACCATTTCAGGATTTACTAAACGACTAAATTCTTCGGTCTTTCCGTCCGGAAATACTTTCAATATAGCAATTTGTACAATTCGATCCTTGGTGATTTGTAGTCCGGTTGTCTCTAAGTCAAATACACACAAGGGACGCGTAAGTTGTAAACTCATCAGCGCTTAAATTGTCGTGTTTGGATCGAAACTTTCTAAATAGTCAGCAACGCGACGAACAAATTGTCCACCTAATGCACCATCAACTACGCGGTGATCGTAAGAGTGAGATAAGAACATTTTGTGACGGATTCCAATGAAGTCACCTTCTGGTGTTTCAATCACAGCTGGAACTTTACGAATCGCACCCAAAGCTAAAATTGCCACTTGAGGTTGATTGATAATTGGTGTTCCCATGACGTTTCCAAAAGATCCAACGTTCGTAACGGTATACGTTCCTCCTTGGATATCTTCTGGTTTCAATTTATTGTTACGAGCGCTATCCGCTAAACCGTTTACCGCTTTTGTGATTCCAACTAAGTTCAATTGATCTGCGTTTTTAATTACAGGAACAATCAGGTTTCCAGATGGAAGTGCAGTTGCCATTCCGATATTGATATCCTTACGTTTGATAATCGTTGTACCCGAAACAGAAACGTTAATCATTGGGAAATCCTTAATGGCTTTCACAATTGCTTCGATTAAAATCGGCGTGTAGGTAATATTTTGACCTTCGCGTTGTTTGAAGGTGTTTTTAATTTTCTCTCTCCATTTAACGATGTTTGTCACATCTGCTTCCACGTAGGAAGTTACGTGTGGAGAAACATGCACAGACATCACCATGTGATCCGCAATCAACTTACGCATGCGATCCATTTCGATGATTTCATCCCCTGGATTTGGCAATACGATTGGTTCCTTCACATTCATAAAGGCAGCCGTTGACGGTGCGTTCATGATTGGTGCTGCAACAGCTGTAGCCGCTGGTGTAGCAGCCGATGTTGGCGCAGCAACTGGTGTTGGAGCTGAACCACGGTTTTCTAAATAAGAAATGACATCTTTTTTCGTTACACGGCCATCTTGACCTGTACCAGAAATCGCTTCCAATTCACTTGCAGAAATCCCTTCTTTTTCAGCGATGTTTCGCACTAATGGAGAGAAGAATTTTCCACTCGTTCCATTTTTAGGAATGGATGCTGTTTCAGTTGAAGTAGAAACTGGCGCAGCTACTGCTGCAGCTGGAGTTGCTGCTGCAGCCACTACTGGCGCTTCTTCTTTTACACTTGGAGCAACACTTGATCCACCATCCGTTGACAGAATTGCAATCACATCTCCAACTTGAGCTAATTGGTCTTTTTCAAAAAGGATTTTGATTAAAACGCCAGCGCCTTCAGAAGGAAGTTCGTTGTCTACTTTGTCGGTCGCTACCTCTACTAAAGGTTCGTCCATTGCAACTGAATCGCCTACATTTTTTAACCAATTGGTGATGGTAGCCTCTGTCACACTTTCCCCCATTTTGGGAAGACGGATTTCTATTTCTGCCATAGTATACGTGTAAATTGATGTCTTTTACTTGGGCGCAAAGTTAGTGAAAAATTGTGCAAATCGTAAAATTAGTTACGATCGAGTGATCGGAAATTTCGAAGGATGCTTCGAATGTCAAATAGGGGAGTGTAATCCCTCGAATAAATCAAGAAAAAACGCTCTCGGTCTTCTTTGGACGTTAAATGTAGGTGGTCGAAAGGTCCAATGATGCTTTGCTTCTGTTTTGATTTAGTAACTGTCTCTTTGTCAGTGTACCCCACAAAAGTTTTCTTGCCAATAAGGACAGCGAATAACTGATGAATGAGTAATTTTTTGTGTTCAAAAAGCCAAATGTGCAAAGGAAGTGTGCAAATAAATAGCACGGAAAAGACAACGTCGATCAATCGCTTCACGCGTTTATTTTCTGGATGACTCAAGGAATTAAAATTCAACACATACAATTCTCCCGCTCGATCAATGGAATTACTGCCGATTAAAAAACTCGCATCCGGTTGGGCAATTTTAAATTCCAAATCGTCGGCGGATGTTTGTGTCATCCAGTGGATGATTTCAGAAGAACTTAAGGATTTCGCAGAGAAAATCACCTCATTGATTTTATGCACCGAAACGATTTCACTTAATTGTTGAATGTTTCCAACACTCCCTGCGAATTTCTCTTGATTGGAAATGCCTATAATGGAATCAATCTGCGGGTAGGTGTTCTCTAATAATTGTTTCACGCGAATGAATTCTGCTTCATCGCCAATGATCGCAAATCGCTTTTTAGGCAACTTGGAAAGTCCAATATTTCCCTTGAAAACCAATTCATATCCAAAGCGAATAAGAAAAAAACTAACGGTATAAATGAGTGATCCTAGTAAAATATACAAGCGCGAGAACTGCCATTCCTTTGGAAGCAACGCATACATGGTTAAAATGAAAATAGTTCCTAAAAATGCGGATTTAAAAATTAAGCGGTAACGGCTTCCTTTGTCATAGATTCCGAAAACCAGTCCAGCAAGCATCCAAATAAATGCATAACTGGGAATGAGGTAATGAACCGCAATCTCAGGGAAAAGAATATCCTTCATTTTCCAACGTTCCGCCAAAAGGTAAAGTCCACCGAGACTCACTGCGAAATCTACTGCGGGAAAAGTAATCTGTTCAATAAAGCGTCTGAAAATCGAAAGGGATGCACGCAAATAAATGGCGAAATGAATGGCCATCGAAAACAATTTCGCGTTGTTTTGTGAAAAATGCTTCTTCGCAAAAATGACCATCGCTCGGTAAAAAACGAAGACGTAGTTTACGGAACTTTTTTTGGTGCTTTCTCCTTTGTAGTGAATGATTTTCGTTTCTGGGAAATAGTAGTTTTTATAGCCTCCTAATTGAATGCGGTACGATAAATCAATGTCTTCACCGTACATGAAAAAAGTTTCATCTAGGAATCCAACCGTGTCAAGTGTTTCTTTGCGCATCAACATAAACGCACCACTTAATACGTCCACTTCATTGGTGTCAAATTCACTTAAATAGCCCAAATGGTAACGTCCAAAACGTTTCGATTTGGGAAAGAGTTTAGCTAATCCAAAAATCTTGTAAAAGGCTACTTGTGGAGTTGGCAATCCGCGTTTAGATTCAGGGAGAAAGCGTCCTTTTCCATCGACCATGCGCACACCGAGTCCACCAGCATCTGGATGCTCATCCATAAACGCAAGGACTTTCGAAAAGGTATCTTCTTCGACAACGGTGTCGGGATTCAACAATAAGGAATACCGTGCGTCTGAAATCGCAAGTGCTTGATTGTTGGCGCGGGAAAACCCAACATTTTCTTTGTTGGCGATTAAATGTACTTGAGGAAATTTGGACTGAACCATTTCAACGGAACCATCCACACTATTATTATCCACCACAAAAACTTGAACTTTCAAGGTCTTACTTGCTGCTAAAACAGCGTTCAAACATTGTTCGAGGAAATAAGTGACATTGTAATTTACAATGACAA
>CANHMH010000014.1 GCA_947461635.1 Flavobacteriales bacterium
ATCCATTATTGTGGCTACTCCTGGACGTCTTGTTGATTTAATGAATCGTAAAGTCATTCAACTATCTCAAGTGCGTTATGTCGTACTAGATGAGGCAGATGAAATGTTGAACATGGGATTCAAAGAAGACATTGACGCGGTATTGGAAACAACACCAGTCGATAAAAATGTTTGGTTGTTTTCAGCAACTATGCCAACGGAAGTTGCGCGTATTGCGAAAACGTACATGCATGATCCATTAGAGGTTTCTATTGGACACAAAAATCAAAGTAACGAAAACATCGACCACATCTATTACATGGTGAAGGAACGCGATCGTTACGAAGCAGTAAAACGCTTGATCGATTTTAATCCATCGATTTATGGATTAATTTTCTGTCGCACCAAAAATGAAACGGCAACAGTTGCGGAGAAATTAGGTCGCGAGGGATACAACGCAGAACCACTACATGGTGATTTAACGCAAGCAATGCGTGACCGTGTAATGGAACGTTTTCGTTCGAAAGAATTGCAAATTCTTGTAGCGACAGATGTTGCTGCACGTGGACTAGACATTAATAACATTACACACGTTATTAACTATAATTTACCTGATGATATCGAGAACTATACACACCGAAGTGGTCGTACAGCTCGTGCTGGTAAAAAAGGTGAGTCATTGGTGTTAATCAATGGACGTGAAATTGGCAAGATTAAAGCCATCGAACGTCAAATGCGCACAACGTTTACCGTTGGTGAAATTCCGAACGCAGAGGAAATTTGTGAGATTCAATTGATGAAATTGATTAACAAAACCATTGAAACGGAAGTGAAAGAAGACGACATCGCGAAGTTTATGCCGCAAATTTTGGAAGCATTCGAAAGTTTGTCGAAAGAAGACATCATCAAACGTTTTGTTTCAACTGAATTTAACCGTTTCATTAATTATTACGATCGCGCTGGAGATTTAAATGCTGCAGCAAGAGATGACCGTAGTGGTGAACGAAACAAAGGTGGAAAATCTGATCGCTCACGTGACGAAGGAAAAACACGTTTCTTTGTGAATCTTGGTAAACGCGATGGATTGAATCCAGGTGCCTTGTTAAGAGTTGTTTGTGATGCAACAGGTTTGAATTCTCAAGCAGTTGGACGCATTGACTTATTGACTTCTTACTCATTCTTTGAGGCAGATCAAGAGCACACAGAGAAAATCTTGAAAAATGTAAATGGTACAGATTTCGAAGGACACCAAGTGAACGTAGAAGTTACTGCACAAAAAGAAGGTGGATCAGATCGCAGCGAAGGCGGACGTGGACGCGGACGTTTTGGAGGTGATTCTCGCTCAGGTGGCGGAGGATTCTCAGGTCGCTCTGGTGGATCAGGTGGCGGAGGCTACGCTGGACGCTCAGGTGGATCAGGTGGCGGAGGTTACGCTGGACGCTCAGGCGGATCAGGTGGCGGAGGTTACGCTGGACGTTCTGGTGGATCAGGCGGTGGCGGTTACGCTGGACGCTCTGGTGGATCAGGTGGCGGCGGTTACGCTGGTCGTTCTGAAGGAGGAAGTACAGGTGGATCTAGCCGTAGTGGTGGATTCGGTAAAAGTGAGGGCGGAGATCGTCCACGCGGAGAAAGAAAATCGTTCGGTGGAGACCGCAAACGTTCATAATTAGAAACTCAATTAAGTAGCTACAAAAAATCATAATAGTATTATGGAAATTAGAAATATCGCCATCATTGCCCACGTTGACCACGGTAAAACAACATTGGTGGATAAAATCATTGAAGCAGGAACAATGATCAACGAACGTGATCGTCCAACAGGTGACTTGATCATGGATAACAATGACTTAGAGCGCGAGCGTGGTATCACGATTGTCTCTAAAAATGTTTCTGTAACGTACAAAGGCACGAAAATCAACATCATTGATACCCCAGGTCACGCCGACTTTGGAGGTGAGGTAGAACGTGTATTAAATATGGCGGATGGAGTGTGTATTTTGGTGGATGCTTTCGAAGGTCCAATGCCTCAAACACGTTTCGTTTTGCAAAAAGCGCTTTCTTTGGGATTGAAACCGTTATTGGTAATCAATAAGGTGGACAAAGAAAACTGTACACCAGAAGAAGTGCACGAAAAAGTGTTTGACTTAATGTTCGAATTAGATGCAAACGAGGAACAATTAGATTTCCCTACCATTTATGGTTCTGCGAAAAATGGTTGGATGTCTGAAGATTGGAAAACGCCAACCAACAGTATTACCCCTTTGTTAGATCGAATTCTTGCTTATTTCCCACCGCGTAAAATCGAGGAAGGAAATACACAAATGTTGGTGACTTCTTTAGACTTCTCTTCATACGTTGGTCGTATCGCGATTGGACGTTTATCGAGAGGGGTGATGAAAGAAAATCAACCCATCATTTTGTCGAAATCTGACGGACGTTTGGAAAAACACAGAATCAAAGAAGTGTTTGTTTTTGAAGGAATTGAGCGCATGAAAGTAGCTGAAGTTCAAGCTGGAGATCTTTGTGCTGTAACAGGTATCGAAGGATTCGAGATTGGAGATTCTATTTGTGATGCTGAAAATCCAGAACCACTTCCAACCATCAAAATGGATGAGCCTACTATGAGTATGTTGTTCTCCATCAATGATTCACCGTTCTTCGGTAAAGAAGGTAAGTTTGTGACATCACGTCATATTTCTGACCGACTAACAAAAGAATTGGAGAAAAACTTGGCGATGCGTGTGAATGATACGGACAAAGCTGATAAGTGGATGGTATTCGGTCGTGGTGTATTGCATTTATCTGTTTTGATTGAAACAATGCGTCGTGAAGGTTATGAAATGCAAGTTGGACAACCACAAGTAATCATCAAAGAAGTGGATGGCGTAAAATGTGAGCCAATTGAAGAATTGACAATCGATTTACCTGAAATACATAGTGGAACAGCTGTTGAAGCAGTGACACGTCGTAAAGGTGAAATGAAAAATATGGTTCCGAAAGGAGAACGTATGATTGTTACGTTTGAAATCCCTTCTCGTGGAATCATCGGTTTACGTAATTACTTATTGACACAAACTGCTGGTGAAGCTATCATGAATCACCGCTTCTTGGAATACCAACCGTACAAAGGTGAGATTCCAGGTCGTCAAAATGGATCATTGATTTCTTTGGAACAAGGTACTTCCATTCCTTTCTCTTTAAATAACCTTCAAGAACGTGGTAAATTCTTTATCGCGCCAAATGAGAATATTTACGAAGGACAAGTTATCGGTGAGAACTCACGTGCAGGTGACTTGTGTGTGAATGTAACGAAAACGAAGAAACTGACGAACATGCGTGCTTCAGGATCTGATGATAAAGTTCGTTTGGCTCCACCAAAAGTATTTAGCTTGGAAGAGTGTTTAGAATACATTCAATCCGATGAATATGTAGAGGTAACTCCTAAAAACTTACGTATCCGTAAAATCTTTTTAAAGGAAGGTGATCGTAAACGTGGCGGAAAAGCGTAATAAATTGTAAGTTTATACGTTATCAACTACGATGCGAAAACTGATTTTTATGTTTCTTATATTGTCTTGCGTTGGAAGCTTTAAAGCCCAGCGCAAGACTTTTTTTTCTAAGTCAGAATTCGGCTTGAATGTGGGACAGATGTATTACATCGGAGACCTCAATCAATTCAAACCTTTTTATCAAAGCAATTGGTCTGGTGGAATCATGTACCGCTACAATTTGCAACCAAGATTCACGCTGCGTTTTAATTACCTCTATGGAAAAGTAGAGGCCTACGATAAAGAAAGTTCCAATTCACTTTTTGTCAATAGAAACTTAGAATTTCGCTCCGTTATTCACGAAGTAGCTGGAGGACTTGAATTTCATTATATACCTTTTACTTTTGGAAAAGGAAATAAAAATGCTGGAACAGTTTACCTTTTAGCTCAACTAGGTGGATTTTACATGAATCCGAAAGCAATGTACAAGGATTCCTTAGTAGCGTTGCAGCCGATGTCCACAGAAGGACAAGGAACATCCGTTGCTACTCGAAAACCATATAGTCACTATCAACTATGTGTTCCACTTGGAATGGGAGTGAAGTTTGCCATTGGAAATAAATTAACCGTCAATTTCGATTTGGTCATTCGTAAAACATTCACCGATTATTTGGATGATGTCGGTTCAGGGACCTACGCAAATTCAAAAGTGATTGATAAAGAAGTGTCGCAAATGGCAGCGGACCTTTCGAATCGTAGCTTAGATGGATCTAAATACGGAGTAAGAGGCAATCCAGCAACAAAAGATTGGTACGTTTATTCTGGAATGACAATCGCTCTTCGACTTGGTCGAGAAAAAATCTGTTTTTATTAATCAACGAGGATCTTTCCAAATCAACGTTTTCGTCGCATTTAAAATTCCTGGCACACAATTCCCATCACCCATTCCGGAGAATCCTCCATCTGGTGCACAGACTAAATTACAGTCAGCATCGTATAATTCACTAAACTGATCGCAACACGCCGCCGTAAAGTAATAGTAACTTACTCCGTTATATTCCCATAGCCAAACTTCTTTAGGTGGATTTTGAACCGGTGAATTTTGAATGTCTTGAATTTTATTTTCAATGCAGTTTGGGACATCAATTGCTAAATCAGGTTTTTCACAGGCAGAAAAAATGTACAAAAGAAAAAGGGGGATAAAGAGGATTCGTTTCATCACATTTTATATTAGTTGTGGCATTCGCATTCTTCACATGCGGCCTCTGTTTCAAATCCAATAGGACTACATCCGCTGTAGCCTTTAAACTCGCAATTATCTGTTTCTGGATTATAAACCCAGCTCTCCCAATAAGCCATACACGTAGTTCCATCAGGCGCTTGTTCCAAACATGCCGCTTCTTGATTCTTTAAACATTCACGTTTACAGGAACTGAATGTTAACATGACTATAGTAAAGAATAGAAATCGCTTCATTTATCAAATTAAATAAAATCGGACTGATTGAGATTAATCGTATAACTTAATACCTCTTTCCAACCTTTCCAATGGGCATAATCTCCAATGGTTTCATTGTGCCAGATGTAGGAGAATTGTCCACCATACTGACATATTTCTTGGTATAACTGTGTGATTTTCTCCATTGCTTCGCTTGGACTTAATTTTAAGTATTCGTGTAAAGTCCCGTCCATGTATGTGAACGGATGAATGCGCAATGAGGTGGTGTCGTTTGTGTTTAAATCAAACCAATTGAATACACGTGCAGTCCCCGCTCTAAATCCTGCAATATCTGCGTAACCCATGGAATAATCGTCAGTGATATTGTGTCGGTTCAATGCCTGGTAGGTATGAGGTAAATTCAGCACCAAAAAATGTTGACGATTTTTTGTGACTGTTTGGTTCGTTATTGAATTTAGTCTTTCAATTTCGATGCCTAATTGATATTCGGATTCATTCGATCCAAAACTTGAGTGAATGCCAATTTCAGCGTATTCAGTCATCTTTTGTATCAGCGAACGCTGGTTTGGTTCTAGATGAGAAATGTTTTTATCATAGGTTCCGTAATCTCCAAGCAGCCAAAAAATAAGAACATTTGCGCCAGACATTCCTAATGTCTGGATGAATTCAAACGTATCATATGGATCCTTCATTTCTCCTGCAAGTACCTTTTTCCTGTCCGAAAGTCGATCCTTTCGATTGTACAGATAATCTTTCGCGGTTGCAAGTTGTGTACGTAGTGCGTTTTTATGCAAATACGCAAAGGCATTGTCTATATCGAAGGTTGGAATAGATTCCACCAATTCTAATTTTGGATGCCATTTTAAGCCACATGAATTTTTTAAAAATGACAAGAAATCGATGCTCCATCGGTCGCACATCGCTTTTTCGTGCCAATTATTTTGATACAACAAACTGTTTTTACCGGGAAAACGACCTAAACTATCCTTTTGATCCGTTAAGTACTCTTCCATGCGAGAGAGTGTGAAAAAGATGCTCGCAAGTGGGTCTGTAATTCCATTAAAACTAAAGCAATCTTCTTTAAAGAAAAGATCAGTGCTTATTTCATATTGCTCAATAGTTTCCTCAAATAATAGTTTACTAGGTACGAGTTGCGTGACTTGTTCAAATTGACGTTCGGAATAATTAAGTTTGATTCCATCAATTTGCTTGAAATGCATATAATCATTACACAATTGAAACGGCACACCTCTTTGCTCAAACACAAAGTCAAGGGTGTATTTCAGTCGGCTCGAAATTTCATCTACGTAAATTGTTAGCATAGTAAATCCTCTAATATTTTTGCGCAAATAAATTTTGCGGCTTGTCCATTTCCAAATAGTTCAGGGTAGCTAAAGTCTGATTTTTCCAGTAGTTCCTTTGTGTGTTGAACGATAAGTGTTTCGTTCGCACCAGCTAATCGTGCAGTTCCATTGTCCACGATTTCAATCCATTCTGTTTGTTCCCTCAAAATAACACACGGTTTTTTGAAGAAATAGGCTTCTTTCTGAATTCCTCCGCTATCGGTAATGATGAGTTTAGCGTTTTTCTCTAGTGAGATGATGTCCAAAAATCCAGTTGGCGGAATGATTTTGATTCCCTTGGAATGTGTGATTTTTTCAAGTAGGGTTCTATCCAATAGTTCTTCCATTTTCTGTTTCGTCCGTGGATGAACGGGGAGTAGAATATCTAAATTAGTTTCGTTTTGAATTTCCAATAATGCTCGAAAAATAGCGTTGAGGTTACTGGCATCATCTGTATTCGAATCACGGTGAATCGTACAGAGAATAAATTGATTCTTTTGCAATCCATGTTCCTTGAGAACACTCGATTTCTCTTCCGATAAGTCAGAAAAATAAAGACTGTTGTCAAACATGATATCTCCGCAATGGTAGATGTTTGGATGATTGATCTGCGCTTTTTTCGAGGTGTTCAAATCGAATCCTTCTTTCTTTAGATTTTCAATTCCTGCTTTCGTTGGTGAAAAAAGCAGAGTGCTCATATGGTCACAGGCAATGCGATTCAATTCTTCCGGCATTGCTTTATTAAAACTTCTTAAACCAGCTTCAACATGAATGACTGGAATGTGAATTTTCGCTGCAGCCATTGCCGCTGCCAACGTTGAATTCGTATCTCCGTAAACTAAAACGGCATCCGGTTTCTCTGAAAGGAAAATAGATTCAAGTCCCTCCATCATTTTCGCCGTCATAGAACCATGTGAACCACTTCCAACATTTAGGTTGAAAGCAGGTCTTGGAATTCCCAGTTCCTTAAAAAAAACATCGGACATATTTTCATCATAGTGTTGCCCAGTATGAATGATAAGTTCTGTCAATTGATCAGCGTACACCTCTCTTATTGCGCGACTTATTGCAGCAGCTTTGATGATTTGAGGGCGAGCCCCAATGATGGTAATGATTTTTTTAAGCGACATAGTTATACAAGGCCTTCGTCGGCGAAGCTAAAATAACCATTATCTGTGAAAATAAGGTGATCTATCAACTGCATGTCGATAAGTTTGGCGAAGTCACGCAGTTTATAGGTGAGGTTTTTATCGGAATCACTTGGGCCGCGATTTCCACTTGGGTGATTATGGCTAATGATAAATCCTGTTGCTTGGCAGGTTAATGCATGATGAAAGAGTATTTTTCCGTCAACAACTGTACTTGTCATTCCTCCTTTAGAAAGCTGCTTTGTGTCAAGGATTTCATTGGCGAAATTTAAATAAACTACATAAAATTCTTCATGAGGGAGGCCTGTAAAGTGTTTTCTGAGGTGGTCGTAAATCATTTTTGAATTACTGACTTTTGTTTTTGCTGGAATAATCGCTGATGCTTTTCTATTGCCAATTTCCATCGCTGAAATAATGTTTATGGCTTTCGCTGGACCTAAACCTTTAATTTTCATCAGTTCAAGGGCGGTCATTTTGCTAATTTTATCCCAATCGTTTAGTCCATAATCCAAGACATCTTTCGCTAAATCTAATGCGCTTTTGTTGCGGTAGCCAGTTCCAATAAGTATTGCGAGTAATTCAGCATCGGATAAACTTGCTTTTCCTTTGAGCATGAGTTTTTCTCTTGGACGATCGTCCTCTGCCCACATTTTGATGGATGGCTTTTGTGGTTGATAATTGGCGTTTTTCATTGATTTAACGTTTAGCTTCTACCTTAACTTTAATTCACAGAAATTATTGTTAGCATTGGATTGATTTTACAAGATGTTTGTAAATTTGTTTATGTCAAAGAAAGATAAAAGCCGCGTAAATGTTGTTTATTCAACAAATCCTGATTTTCAGTTTCAACATGAAGAGGACGAAGAACAAGATACACTAGCAAATAACCAACAGCGTTTATATGTTTCCATCGATCGCAAACAACGCGCTGGAAAAGAAGTCACCTTAATTGAAGGATTTACCGGTACGGAAGATGATTTGAAAGATCTCGGTAAATTATTGAAGAGTAAATGTGGGGTAGGAGGTACCGTTAAGGACAATGAGATTTTGATTCAAGGTAATTTCAAGGACAAGATTTACGATTTACTCGTAAAGGAAGGATACACCCAAACAAAGAAAAAAGGCTAATCTAATTCGACTTTCTCGCCGGTTCAATGTGAATCAGGACATCGGCAATCGTTGGAATGCATTCCATTAAATGATCTTTCAATCGATGTGAGATTTCGTGTCCATCAAAGACACTGATGTCTCCAGCTACTTCTACATGTAAATCAACAATGTAAACCATTCCTGTTTTTCGCACCCAACATTTCTCCGTGTCGATCACTCCTGAAACTTCAAGCGAATGCATACGAATTTCATCAATCAGGTCGTGGTGAATGTGCTCATCCATTATTTCACCAAGGGCTGGACGAAAGATTAAAAAAGCATTGTAAACAATGAATACAGAAGCAACTAGTGCCGCCCAATCATCTGCTTTTTCGAATCCTTTTCCGAAGATGAAGGTGAGTGAAATCCCAATAAATGCAATTCCTGAAGAAATTGCATCGCTTCGGTGATGCCAGGCATCGGCTTTCAGAGAAGATGAATTTGTTTCTTTCGCTTTTCGATTCACGTATTGATAAGAAAGTTCTTTGATTAAGATGATTCCACCCAAAACATACAAGGTGAAAAAGGCCGGTTTTTCTTGAACTTCACTTAAGTTGCGAATACTTTCAACGGCAATGATCGTCGCAGAGATCAGCAGGAATCCAACAACTGCAAAGGTCACAAGGGCCTCTGCTTTTCCATGTCCGTATGGATGGTCTTCATCGGCAGGTTTAGTAGAGTAGTTTAACCCAAATAATACGAGGAAACTGGCAAAGATGTCCGCAGTGGATTCAATGGCATCGGCAATCAATGCATCCGAATGTCCAAAAACTCCCGCAGTACCTTTTACTCCGGCCATGACTGAGTTTGTAATGATGCTCAGTAATGCTGTTTTTTTTGCTGTTTTCTTGATTTCGTTCACGGATGCAAGGTACAAAAAAAAACGCCCATGTAAATGGGCGTTTTTTATGAAATTGTTGTGTATTTCTTAAGACGAGCGATTAGCTTTTACGCGACGTTTTTATAATTCAAGATTTTATCTCCGTAAAACAAGGTAATTAAGCACATTGACAAACACGGGAGTAAACCGCTTAAAAAAGCTCCTGGAAAACCTACAATTATAATTGTTAAAATGATGTAAAGTAAAAATCCCGTACCAAATTTTAAGAGTCTTTCCGTTTTACTCATGTTTTTTGTTAGAAAAACGATAAAAATAGGAATGAAGAAGCTTAGTAGAAAACCTGCAAATTTAGAATTTATGTTAGCATCTGAATCTAAGGTCGTCCAACCTATAATTCCCATCAAAGTCAAATTAATAATCACAAGAAAAAAATAATTCATCATTAATTCTATTTGATTTGGTTTGGATGGAAATATTTGCAATTCAGAATTGGGAATCTCAATTTCTAAAATATCACAAATTAATTTTAATGTATATCCTCGTGGTTTATTTTCATTGTTTTCAATTCGCTGAATTGTTCTCAAATTTACTTTCGACAATTCAGCTAATTGTTCTTGTGTCAAATTTTTACTTTTTCTGGAATGAATAATTAAATCAGCAATTGAACTCATACTTTTTTTCGTCAAATTTACATTTTGAGTTTTAATTTAACTACGACATTTGAACGACAAATAAACGTCATTTCCTTTGTTAGGGGATATTCTCAAAATGTCACATAACTTATTGTTTCATCACCTTCAAACTTGTATTTCCTTGGTTCGATTGAACGTTCAGTTGGTAAATTCCAGCTGCTGCATTGGAAATAAAAATACTTTCTGAATCTGTTGCTGACCCACTTGAAATGATTCTACCAGACAAATCAACAAGTTGATAGTCAAAGTCGCCTTCACAAGAAATCGTTACGGATTCGCTTGCTGGATTTGGATAAACATGGATGTTTTGATTGTTACCCTCTGCAATACCTTCTATCCAATTGTTGAAATTATACGTAGTGTTTGTGATAATCGGATCATTCCAATCAAAATAGATGTAAGCCGTATTTTCAATTTCTGTCCCATAGGTGTTTGTGGCATTTTCTAGGATGCGGTAAACCAATTGTCCATGACTTGCTGGCTCATTCGTTGTGCTATCCGCCAACCAAATATTTGGGAATTCAAAACGCATAATGCCATTTCCGAGATTGACAACTTGCATGTTATGAGAGGCTTGAATCAAGGTAAAACTGGACCAATCCAAATCTGCATCCAAGGTATCAATAATGTAAATGTTCTGAGCTGGAGCTGTACCCGTATTCTGGAATCGAATGGTATAGGTTAAGTTTTCTTGCATTTCTGCCGCAATGTATTGGGTGTCATTTCCAAAGAACTGAATGGCGAAATCCGGACGCTGCACGACTTTGTCATTCGGATCATAACTGTTGCCAACTAATTGAAGTAAGCTTCCAGCGTTATTTACGGTAGAACAATCGGTTCCGCTTGTCGGTGCAATCGTAGATGTGAAATAATGTGCCGTTCCGGAAGTGAGTCCACCAGGAACATTAAATGTAATCACGTCGTAATTACTGAAGAAACTTGAAGCCGAAGATAAATTCCATGTGATGGTATTTCCACTAACTGTTCCTCCATTCGCAATAGATGATGCATTGACAGTTACTCCTGCAGGGAAACTCATGGTCATTGTATAATTTCCTGCTGCGCTCGGTCCATAATTCCCCCAGTTAATCTTCACGTATGCCGTACTGTTTTGGTAATAACCAATCCATGGTGTGACTGTTGTCCACAAGTCAGCGCAAGTTGTTGTTCCACCGCAGTTTATTGCTAAGTAACCAGTGCTTGTAGTCCCTGCTGGACTTCCAATCAATGTGATGACACCAACGCTTGGATTGTATCCATTGTAAGTTAACCATGATTGACTAATTGTCGCAAAAAGGTATGTGCTTGTACTATATTGACCACAGTAGGTAAAATACCCTGTTGAATCCGTATAAACTGTTATAGAGCTGTTCGTAGCTGAATTGTTGTAGAGCATTACCGGAGCTCCAGCCAATGGCGCTTCGTTTGGATTCATCACGCCATTTCCGTTCGCATCACAGAAAACGAATCCAGAATAACACATGGTCGGTGTGACTGTTCCTCCACATTGTAGCGGGAAGTTAATGGTGTTAATAGGTACTCCACTATTGCAAGGCGTTCCAGTAATGTAATTTAAATTGCTTCCACCGTTGTTTAAAATGGCATAACCATGTTGAGCCAACCAATTCGCATTCATACTGAGTAATACGGTGTCATTGATGACTCCAGGATAGCTAATGTTGTAAATGCCATTTGCGTTGGAATAAACGACAGTTCCGTTAACTGAAATCGGTGCATTTGCAATAGGAGTTTCTCCGCTGTCCATCATTCCATTGTCATTTGCATCGCAGTACACTTGACCAGTAGCACAAAGCATGGTTGTTTGTGAGGCACAATTCAAGGTGATGAGTGTAGTCGTAGCGCCGTTTGAAATGGTTACGGTGGGACTTGGAATAATATTTCCAATCACATAATTATTCGCTGCTAACCAAGTTGGATCAATCGATAAGGTATAGGTTCCCGCCCAAACATTATTCATCATGAACATATTATTTTGTGTGGTGTCCGTGTAGGAGTTGATTCCATTCGTTAACATCACTGGAACCGGTGCATTAATTTGTGAATCAATGGTTCCATCGTTGTTACAATCTACTTGAATCATGCAGTAAAAGTAAGCGGTACAAGATCCAACAGTTAACATAATAGAATCTAATGCATAGGTTTGATTTGCTGAATTGTAAACAGTTGTGTGAATACTATACGTCCCTGGTGTTGCATATGTGTGTGTAATTGCTGGTGCCATCGCGATGTTTGTTCCGCTTGTAGTTGTACCTCCGTTGGATGTTGTTGTTGCACCATCACCCCAATTGACTTGGGAAACAAATTGAAATCCAGTAAAGTTATTACCTGTGATGACATAAGGAATCGTTGCTGATCCAGCTGAACTTGTACTTGGAGTCAATGCGGAGTAACTAACGTTTGCTGTTAAACCACAAATAGTAGTTGGCATCGTCGTTGGAGTTGTTAATCCATTGATTGCGAATCCAATTACTTGTGCTTGAAAGGAAAACACATTTGCTAAAAACAGCATGCTAATAGCAAGACTTTTCACGTAAAAATTTTTCATATCGTTTGATTTATAGTCCTTTGACGTCTTGATTCCGATTTGGTTGCGTGAATACGTTGATATTGTTTATTTTTGTTTAAACAATTCAACTATGAATCCCACCATCGATCGATTACGCATAGCTAATTTCGGAAATCTTGAAGTTTTAGCCAAACAAGTAGTGGAGGGATTTATCACGGGTCTTCATAAAAGTCCATTTCATGGCTTTTCTGTTGAATTTGCTGAGCATCGTTTGTATAATCCAGGAGAGTCTACACGAAACATTGATTGGCGATTATATGGTCGTACGGAGAAAATGTTCACCAAAAAATTCGAGGAAGAAACGAATCTTCGCTGTCAAATTGTGATTGATGGCTCAAGTTCTATGTTCTTTCCAAAAGAAGGGTTAACGAAATTTGAGTTTTCTGTTTACGCTGCAGCGAGTTTGATTGAATTACTGAAACGACAACGCGATGCTGTCGGTTTATCTGTTTTTTCGGATAAATTGGATCTGCATACGCAAGCGAAATCATCCTTAACCCATCACCGATTTTTGTACAGTGAATTGGAAAAACGAATGAAGGACTACGAAGAAAAAAGTCGTTCAGGGACAGATGCCATCCAAGCATTACACGATATTTCTGAGTTGACACATCAACGCAGTATGATTGTTGTTTTTACTGATTTATTAGATGATCCTAATCGCATCGATGAACTCTTTCGTGCCATTCAACATTTAAAGCACAACAAGCATGAAGTCATTCTTTTTCATGTCCTTGATTCTAAATTGGAACGAAATTTTGAATTAGAGAATCGTCCGTATCAATTAATTGACATGGAATCCGGTGAGAAAATGCATTTACAACCAGCCGAAGTTAGGGAGCATTACGTAAAAGGAATTGAGGCCTATTTCAATGAAGTGAAAATGCGTTGCGTCAATCACCGTGTTGATTTTATGACTGCTGATATCCACGAAGGATACAATCAAGTTTTGTTGCAATACCTCTTGAAAAGACAGAAATTATTTTAATGCTGCGTCTACACGTTTATTCATGACTTTGAAAAACAACGGTGGAATAAACGTTAACAACATCATTCCTGGATATCCTGTTGGCATAACCGGGGAATCATCAGAAGTTTCTAACAGTTGATAAGGTCTATCTGCTTTGAAGTGATGGTCAGAATGACGACTTAATTCAAATAAAACTACACGGCCAATGAGGTGATTGGAATTCCACGAATGTTTTCTTTTCACTGTTTCAAAAGTTCCATTTTCTCTTTGTTGACGGTACAATCCATAGTGTTCAATGTAGTTTACTGTTTCCAAAAGTAATATTCCAATTGTTGCAGCATATAGGAAATATACGAGGACCATCCCTCCGAATAAACTATAGATTAAAAACAGGAAAAAGAAGTGAAGAAGGGTGTACTGAATCATCTTGTGCTGCAAACTGAATCGTGATTTACCCATGATGCTCATGCGCGTGTTTTCAATTTCCCACGCTTGAATGTAACTGCCGATTTGAGATCGAAACCAAAAGACATACACCCATTCATTTCTTCGAGCGGTTGCTGGATCTTTTTTCGTTCCAACATTGGTATGATGTCCACGGTTGTGGTAAGGTACAAAGTGATTTTCCAAAGAGGTCAATAAAAGCAATTCTCCAATGAGTTGTTCCAATCGATTCGAACGATGTCCGAGTTCATGACCAATGTTGATTCCAATCACTCCACACATGATGCCCATGGAAAGAATGTGACCAACCAAATCAATTGTGTTTTTTGTCTCGGTAATATGCGTCAAAAAGAACCAAAGAAATCCAAGTTGAATGGGAAGCATGAAACAAAGCAGAATCGTGTAAAAGGGATCCTTACTTGCCAAGGTCTTTTCTTGTTCAGATAAATTTTCCGAAGAGGAAGAGATGATCAACTCAAAAAATGGAATCGCGCCGAAATATACGATGGCTGGAAGAAATGTAAGTACTCCTGTTTCATGAAAACTGATCCAAACACAGATGGGTAAGGAAAGTACGCTGAGGTATTTGATTTTTTGCATATCAGCTAAACTTACTTCATTAATTTATGTGTTGTTTTCCCCGAAGATGTGTAAATATTCAAATAGTAAATCCCTTCGGATAATCTTTCGGTGTTTAAAGTTATTTCGTTTCCAGAAATAATACCAGTAGTTAAGTTTATTCCATTTGCACTGAAAATCTCATAGGATAGCATGTTTTCATCGCTGACGATTTTCAATTCTGTATTGAATGGATTAGGAAACGTTTTTATTTTAGAAAAATTCGATTCAGCTAAATTCGCCGTTCCAGGATTTAACCTTGTTGGATAGGATTCATAACAGTCAGTTTGAATGCGCATCATGTCGAAATATAGTGCACCACTATTACTAATGGTACTTTGACTCACAACAAGTCCAGTTTGTAATGAAACTCCGTAAATGGTTAGTCCAGTTCCGGATCCACTAATGAAATAGTAAATCAAATTTACCGGGTCAATCGTTGAGCTGCCATTTACAGAAAAGGAACTAACACCTATTGATTGTGAACTGATTTTTGTTACTTCTCCCGTCATTGCATTCACTTTTCCTAGGTGTACAGCTGCGGAATCAAAAACTTGTGTGGTCATCCCTGTTACAGGATTGTATACTGGTGTATAATAGTTTGAACGCACCAATCCGTACATCGTGGTGTCTGTGCAGCTATATGTGAAATTGTCAAAGTTCTGTCCACCATTTGGAAAAGTTAAGGTTGGATTGGAGAAAATTCCACCCGTATACATGTCCAACCCAACTAATTGAGATCCATTCGAATAGTAAAATACCATTTGATGTGGATCTATCGCACTACCAGATAATGCGAAACTTTGTCCAATGGAACTTGGTGAAATTTCCGTTACAGTTCCCGTAAGTTCATCAATCGTTGCTAAATACATCGTTCCAGTTACTTGTCCTGTTTGTGGATTGGTAATGTTTCTTCTCGATAAACCATACATCAAAGAATCAGAAGTGTTGAAACGGAATAAGTCAAAGTATCCCGTTCCATTTGGATTATTGATTACCGCTGTGTTTGTGAGTTGTCCCGTTGTTAAATCAACGGATTTCAGTCCATTGTCGCCAAAAAAACAAAAGCGATTGTTGTAAGGATTCAAAGCTGCTCCCGTTAGATTGATGGAAGTTGAAACCGATGTTTGTCCAATGTTCGTAGCTACTCCAGTTGTAGGATCCATTGTCGCAATGTAAACGGCTGCGGGATTCGTTGTGCGTGCTAGTCCGTACATTGTGTTTCCCAATTGGGTAAAAGAAATAGTGCAACTAAACGTAAAAAAGGCAAATATGAGTGACTTCATGGGTTGAAATTTTACTTTAAAAATAAAGAATTTAAATCGAAATAGTTTGATTTCTTTAATCAAAGTAAAACAGCAAATAAAATGAATTGTTCAAAATGTCATTTGATTTAAACTAAAAAGTCCCGACGAGCGGGACTTTATAACAAACAACAAACAAATTCCTTCACTTGCCATGCAAGTTAGCGAAGGAATACCTTTTCTCCTTTCGGTAGTTGTTCGTCCGGAGAAGAACCTTGATTCATTCTCATCAGTGATTTCAGTCTGATTCCTTCTTGATTGGAAATCTGACGAAGCGTGGCGGAGCGTTCCACTAGTACAAACTCTTTTTGAGTTGATTTTCTTTTTTTCTTTTCCAAGTAAATATTTGTCCCGGGTTCTAAAATATCAGCTTGCGGTCCAAAATCGTTAAACTTGTAAAGTTGACGAAGTGTAAGTTGATTCGATTTACTAATCTGATAAAGAGTTTGACCTTCCTTGACCAATACTGAAGCAACTGCTTTTTTTGGGAAAATTGGATTCGGGTTGTTCGATGCAGCTTCCAACGGGGAAGAACACAAGGGAAAAACCAATAAACCAAAAATCACCTTCGTTTTCATGTTTGTTCTTAACGGAACGATGGTGAAAATGGTTACATTGTCTGCTCAAATACCTGTGATTTTTGATAAATCCGGAAAAAACGACATTCTTTTGAGGTGATTTCGGAAAAAATGGCGGAATATTTCGACTTGGATTGGCTTTTGACGATGTTTCAACGTACAAAAAAACAACAACACATGGACTTACAAAAATTCACCATCAAAACACAAGAGGCGATTCAGCAAGCGCAGAATATTGCCGAATCAAAAGGACAGCAATCAATTGAAACAGGTCACCTTCTTCAAGGAATATTTGCCGTAGATCAGGAGGTAATTCCTTATATTTTAAAAAAGCTCTCCGTAAATCAAACCATTCTACAGGCTGCTTTGGATCGCATCGTGGATTCCTATCCAAAGGTAACCGGAGGACAAATATTCTTAAGTCAAGGGGCGAATCGTATTTTGCAAAATGCGGTAAGCGAATTAAAAAATTTCGGTGATGAATTTGTGTCCATCGAATTGCTTTTTTATTCATTATTAGACGCAACGGATACGATAGGTAGATTGCTAAAAGACAATAAAATAACTAAATCAGTATTAAAAGACGCTATTATGGATGTGAGAAAAGGGGAGAAAGTAAATTCCCAACATCAAGAAAACACCTATCAATCATTGGAGAAATTCGCAAAGAATTTAAATGAACTTGCAGAGTCCGGAAAATTAGACCCGGTGATTGGTCGCGACGATGAAATTCGACGTGTTCTTCAAATTTTAACGAGAAGAACAAAAAACAATCCCATATTAATTGGTGAACCTGGTGTGGGTAAAACAGCGATTGCGGAAGGACTCGCGCATCGAATTGTTACAGGCGATGTTCCAGAAAACCTGAAGTCGAAAATTGTCTATTCACTTGACATGGGAGCCTTAATTGCAGGTGCAAAGTATAAAGGTGAGTTTGAAGAACGCCTAAAAGCGGTTGTCAAAGAAGTCATTGCAGCGGAAGGGGAAATCATTTTGTTTATCGATGAGATTCATACACTTGTGGGTGCCGGTGGAGGAGAAGGAGCGATGGATGCAGCAAATATCTTGAAACCAGCATTGGCGAGAGGAGAGTTGAGAGCAGTTGGTGCTACAACCTTGAATGAATACCAAAAATACTTCGAAAAAGACAAGGCGCTTGTTCGACGTTTTCAAACGGTACTCGTAGATGAACCATCAACAGAAGATGCGATTTCTATCCTCCGAGGAATCAAAGAAAAATATGAAAATCACCATAAAGTGATCATCAAGGATGCAGCGATTATTGCAGCGGTTGAGTTGTCTCAGCGTTACATAACGGATCGACATCTTCCAGATAAGGCCATCGATTTAATTGATGAAGCAGCATCGAAATTACGCATGGAAATCAATTCCAAACCAGAGGAATTAGATGAGATTGAACGTAAAATCATGCAGCTAGAAATTGAACGTGCGGCTTTGAAACGTGAGAATGATTCCAAGAAATTAGAAAATGTCGAACGCGAATTAGCGAACTTTAATGAGCAACGAAATTCCTTGCAGTCGAAATGGCAAGCAGAACGTGATGTGGTTGATATGGTGCAGCGCACCAAAGAGGAAATTGAATCATTGAAATATGAAGCAGATTTAGCGGAACGAAATGGTGACTATGGTAAAGTTGCTGAAATCCGCTATGGAAAAACAAAGGAAGCGGAAGAGCGCTTAGAAAACGCAAAGCAACAATTAATAGGTCTACAGTCCAATTCTAAAATGATAAAAGAGGAGGTTGACGTAGAAGAAATCGCAGATGTCGTTTCCAAATGGACAGGCATTCCGGTAAATAAAATGTTGGAAAGCGAAGTATCTAAATTGTTGAAGTTAGAAGATGAATTGCATAAGCGTGTCGTTGGACAAGAAGAAGCAATTACAGCCTTGTCGGATGCCGTTCGTAGAAGTCGCGCTGGATTACAAGATGCAAAACGACCAATTGGTTCATTTATCTTTCTGGGAACAACAGGTGTTGGAAAAACTGAACTCGCCAAAGCCCTTGCAGAATACTTGTTCAATGATGAGAATGCGATGACACGCATTGACATGAGTGAATACCAAGAGAAACACACAGTAAGTCGCTTGGTTGGAGCGCCTCCGGGATACGTAGGTTACGACGAAGGTGGACAACTAACGGAAGCGGTACGTCGCAAGCCTTACTCAATCATTCTTTTGGATGAAATTGAAAAAGCGCATCCAGATGTATTTAATGTCTTACTTCAAGTCTTAGACGATGGAAGGTTAACGGATAATAAAGGACGCTTAGTTAACTTTAAGAACACCATTGTGATTATGACATCCAATCTTGGTTCTTCGATTATTCACGATCGATTTGAAAAGGTAAAAGAATCAGCATTTGAAGAAACAGCCGAAAAAGCGAAGACTGAAGTGATGGAATTGCTGCGTCAAACCATTCGACCAGAGTTTTTAAACCGAGTAGATGAAATCATCATGTTTACGCCGTTAACAATGGAAAACGTTAGGCAGATTGTTCAAATACAGTTGGATGTTTTGAAGCAAAAGTTGAAGGAAATGGATTTGACTTTATACGTCACGAAGGATGCTTTTGACCATATTGCAGAAGTTGGTTACGATCCGTTTTTTGGAGCTCGTCCAATCAAACGAGTGATTCAAAAGCAAGTGTTAAATGAGTTATCCAAAGCGCTGTTAAGTGGTGCGATCGACCGAACCAAAAACATTGTGATGGATGTGTTTGATGGTAAGATGGTTTTTCGCAAACCGATTACTGAGACAGAGGAAGTATAAAAATTCAGGGCATAAAAAAAGGAGCGATTTCGCTCCTTTTTTATATATCGTGCTAATTAGATGCGGTATTTTTTAAAGAAGGCGTCCCAGTTCCAAATGAAATTTGACATAACCTCGTCCATTCTTTTCAAGAACAATGGGTTTGGTGCTTGCATACGGCGGAAATATTCATCTTGGTGTTCGTTCAAATTGTATTTATGAAAAACCGCTTTTGACATCCCGTAAATCCAATTTTTTGAAGGATGGTTTACACGCATGATGAATGACTGATATTCACGAACAAGGTTTCTAAATGAAGCCGTGTCCATCTCATACATTTTCGAAACTTTATCGAAAATAATATTTTCAACTTTTTCTGCTTGATCAGCGTCGAAGGTACTTTCTAAAAAAGATAAATTTCCGACAAGTACAATCATTCCAAATTCTCCGTTGTTTGCTGCGGAAATGGATGGTGGAGTAACAAAGGCAGAATCTTCATTTATCATCAACGACACTTCAGAAAAGCCATTATCAACACTATCGAAAATAGCATTGATGAAAACATTGGCAACTTGATTGTCGGTAAGTTTTCGTTTGGTAAGAGTGCTGAACATAGAAATTCGTTTGTTGGTTCCTTCTTTACAAATTTAACATTACCTTAAAGTCGCATGAAAGCACCTTAATAGACGTTATCAACTAAGTTTTCAACAAGTATTCCAACCGAGCATTGTTCAAAACTCCATTTTAGCAATCCAACTTCAACTCGTAATTTCGTGGCATCAAATTTAGCTTATGAAAGGAATCATTAAAACGAACAAAGGTGAAATGCATGTGACATTTTACGAAAACGATGCACCAAAAACAGTAGAGAACTTTGTAAAGTTAGCTGAATCAGGTTATTACAATGGATTAAAGTGGCACCGCGTGCTTCCGGATTTCGTTATTCAAGGCGGTTGTCCAAACACACGAGAAGGAGAAAGAGGAATGCCAGGAACAGGTGGTCCGGGTTATCAAATCGATTGTGAAGTGACTGGTGACAATCAATTCCATGACCGCGGAGTGCTTTCAATGGCACACGCCGGAAAGAATACAGGTGGTTCACAGTTCTTTGTATGTCATTCAAGAAGAAATACTTCTCACTTAGATCGTGCACATACATGTTTCGGAAAAGTAACAGAAGGATTAGATGTAATTGATGATATCCGCGAAGGAGACAGCATCGATTCTATTGAAATTATTAGAGATTAATAAGTTCTCATAAAACGAAAAAGGGACGCAAAATGTGTCCCTTTTTTTTAGTTCAGTTAGTTGGATTTTATGCCAATCCAATGATTAATTGTGCAAGTTCTTCACCAATGCGGTCTTGCGCTTCAAGTGTAGCTGCACCAATGTGTGGTGTGCAAGCAATTTTAGGATGACACAATAATTCTTTTTTTGGATTCGGTTCGTTTTCAAAAACATCTAATGCAATTCCAGCGATTGTCCCATTGTTTAATGCATCGATTAAGTCTGTTTCATCGACAACTCCTCCGCGAGCAGCATTCGAGATAAATACACCTTTTTTCATGCGTGAGAACTCTTCTGCACCAAGTACGGCACTACCATCTTTTTGTTTTGGGACGTGAATCGAAATATAATCCATTTCTCCTAAAAGACCGTGTAAATCTGTTTGCGTTGTTATCGGGACGAAAACCTCTTGATCTCCAACTGTGACTTTAATTTCAACTGCTTGACTTTTATTGTCAATCGCAATCACCTTCATTCCAACGCCAAGAGCGTAAGAAGCTAAACTTTGTCCAATTCTTCCGAAGCCAATGATTCCCAGTGTTTTTCCGCGAAGCTCGACTCCTTTTGCATAGTTCTTTTTCAAGGTCGAAAAATCACCATTTTCCATTTCTTTAAATGAGTCATTTAAGAATCGAGAAAGGGAAAACAATTGTCCCATCACCAATTCCGCTACAGATTGAGATGAAGACGCTGGCGTGTTAATCACGTGAATTCCTTTGCTACGGGCATATTCTACGTCAATGTTATCCATTCCAACACCGCCACGACCAATGATTTTAACGTTTGGACAAGCGTCAATCACATCTTTGCGGACAGTTGTTGCGCTGCGTACTAGAATCGCTTCTATTCCTTGCTCATTTACTTCTTTGGCAAGTGAATCTTGTGCTACTTTTTCTGTGATTACGATGTGTCCGGCAGCTTCAATGAGTTGTTTTCCTAAATCTGATATTCCGTCGTTGGCAAGTATTTTCATGTGATGTTTTTTTGAAAATTAATGTTGATTGAATGCACGCATAACATCTACCAATACTTGAATGCTTTCGATTGGTAATGCATTGTATATGGATGCGCGGTATCCACCAACAGAGCGATGTCCTGGCAATCCTACAATTCCCGCTTCTTTCCACATCGCGTCAAATTCAGCTGAACGACTTTCGTCGTTGAGTAAAAAAGTAACGTTCATATTAGATCGGTCTTCGATTTCTACGGCACCTCTAAATGCAGGATTCTCATCAATTTCTTTGTAAAGTAAAGCTGCCTTTGCATTATTGCGTTGTTCCATTGCTTTCACTCCGCCATTTGCCAATAAATTACGCAAATTCAACATTGCTACATAAACAGAAAATACAGGAGGTGTATTCAGCATAGATTCCTTTTCCACGTGTTGCTTCAAGTCCAAATAAGTTGGCATAAAAGGCGATGTAGATTTTCCTAAAATTTCATCTTTCACAATGTACAATGTCGCGCCTGCTGGACCTAGGTTTTTTTGTGCACCAGCATAAATGATGTCGAAGTCTGCCACATTGATTTCTTTGGAGAAGATATCAGAGGACATGTCGCATATGAGTGGAAGATCTGTTTTTGGATACTCCTTAAATTGTGTTCCGTAAATCGTATTGTTTGAGGTGAAATGAATGTAATCAACATCCGTTGGTACAGAATATCCTTTCGGGATATACGTAAAGTTTTTATCCTCTGAAGATGCAAATACATCTACATCTATTCCAACTTTTTTCGCTTCTTTTATTGCTCCAGTAGCCCAAGTTCCAGTGTTGATGTATCCTGCCTTCTTTTTGTCACGCATCATATTCAGCGCAACAATTGTAAATCCTAAAGATGCTCCACCTTGAAGAAATGCAACTGAATATCCAACGGGAACATTCAAGGCTTTTTTTACAAGGTCAATCGCTTCGTCCATTACAGCAACGAAATCTTTATGACGGTGAGATACTTCTAAAATAGATAGTCCATTAAAATCCAACACAGCATTTGCCGCTTGTTGAAATACTTCTTGAGGTAAAATGCAGGGACCTGCTCCGAAATTATGTTTCATTGTTGATTAATTTGAGTCAAAATTCATGAATACTTTTCACATAGGATGAAGAATGTGAATTAATGTGAGATTTTGTTAAAAAAAAAGCTGTCAATTGACAGCTTTTTTTTATTAAGATTTTGCGGTTGCGGTTTTCTTCGCTGCCGGCTTTTTCGCTGCTGGTTTAGCAGTTTCAGTTGCAGCCTTTTTTTCTTTTTTCACTTTCGGAACGATGACTACCTTTTCCTCTTTTCGTTTTCTGGTTACTCCGTATGAGCCCATGGTACGTTTACCTTTTGCTGTTTTTTTATCTCCTTTTCCCATAAGTAATTGTTTATCTTGACAAATAACTATACAAATTTATCAATCTTTTTGATACCTCGCTCGGAATTCTTTACGAAGTGCCTCTCCGCCGTTAAGAATTTTTTCACACCATTCAATTTTAAGTGCAATTTGTTCGATTTCTGTTAGTTTCCACAATAAATCACTCATTTCGAGTCGTTGACGAATTGTTTGTAATAAGATCGCAACTGAAACTGAAATATTGAAACTTTCCGTAAATCCATACATGGGAATTCGCACGTGTAAATCTGCTTCAGACATCATTTCCTTACTTAAACCTTGTCGTTCCGTTCCAAAGAAAAATGCCAACGGTTTGTCAATCGGTAAATTGTGCACATCATATGCATCCGTGTGTGGCGTCGTTGCGACAATTTGATATCCTCTGTTCCTTAAGTCGTTAATACATCTTTGTGTTGGGTTAAGATCTTCACTGTAATTGTAAATATCCACCCATCTATCTGATCCTAAGGCGATATCACGTTGAACTTGATATTGATTATCTTTTTCAATCACTTGTAAGTCTTGAATACCAAAACAATCGCATGTTCTTAATACAGCAGAGGCATTGTGTTCTTGGTAAATATTTTCAAGCGCGACGGTTAAATATCGGGTGCGATCTGCCGCAATTCGATCAAATAAGGTGATTTTATTTGGAGTGATGAGGTCATAAAACTCATCTAGCACGAATTTATTTTCATTAACTTGACTCATATTTTTTTGTTCATTAGATAATGTTGAATCTCATTAAATAAAAGGTGTGATTTTTCGTTGATGACATAGTCCAGCTTTTGATAAAAAGGCACAGCAATTTCCCTGGCGTGTAAAATAATTTCGTTACTTCCTTGTTCTTTGGCGATTTCCTCCATGTGTAACATGAGTTTTTTCCCGATGCCTTTTCCTTGTTGATGTTCATCAACTGCCATGAACCGAATTTGACTCGTGTTTTGAGTCATAATATCGAGTCTCCCAACTCCTAGGATCAATTCATTTTCAAAATAAGCAAAATGTTTGGCAGTCTCATCCCCTTCGTTACGTTCAGAACCCAAAGGTTGATTCCAAGGAGCTCGTAAAACCTTAAATCTTAGGTTGTAGTAGTTGTCCCATTCTGCGCTTGTTTTTGGACTTCTAATCATGGTTGAATTTAAATGCTGTGGTCTGTACTCGTTTCGTTTCAAGTCCATTTATTTTTTCCGTCAAAATCAAGGATTGAGCGCTTTGATCTGAAAATACGGCATCAATTGATTTGACCTCTGCACAAGGTACATTTTGATCGTTCATCATTGTTAAGATTTCATCACTAAATATATGTACGATTATGGATTGAAGTATTTCGGAAAGGATGGATCTATTTGCGAGTCGTTGTTGGTTGTGTAAAAAACGATCATCACTGGCAAGCTCTGAATGGTTCAAACTTGTCACGAGTTTTTCAAAATGTTTGTCTGAACCTATAGCGAAAGTGATTGTTTTCCCATCCTTTGTTTGAAAAAGTTCGCCATACGGTGCGATGTTTGGATGTAAACTTCCAATTCTTTGCGCAATATGTCCAGTCATCAGATAATTAGAAGCTTGGTTCGCTAGGCTGCAAACAGCAGCATCGTATAACGATACACTAACTTCAGCGCCTTTGCCGGAAAGTTGTCTTTCCATTAATGCCAATAGAATTCCTTCTTTCAATTGATGTCCTGCTAAAACATCAATTAACGCAACAGGCATTTTTACTGGTCCAGAATCTGTTGTCCCGTTCATGGACATAAATCCAGATTCCGCTTGAAGAATTAAATCATAGGCGACACGATCGCTGTCATCACCAAAGCCGCTGATCTTCCCAATAATTAATTTTGGATTGATACCATGTAGAAAGGAACTTTGAATATTTAATTTTTTATCGTCTCCTCGTTTGAAGTTCGTCAGAAGGATATCGGCAGATTGAATCAATTTTAGAAAATCTTGGTGTTGATTTTCGATGGATAAATCAAGTGTTAAATACGTTTTCCCATAGTTTACACTAGAAAAGTACGCAGAGACATTACTTTCTGATTTTTCGATTGGCAATTTCCAAGTACGCGTAACATCGGGTAGGGAAGGATGTTCAATTTTAATGACTTTTGCTCCAAGTTCGGCAAAAAACATACCCACTGATGGACCGGCAAGAACTGTTGAGAGTTCTATTACCGTTAATTCATTAATTGTTTTTAATGTCTTCATTTTTTTCAGACAGGATCTCTATTGTGACCGGTGCAATCCCGTTTCTGACAAAATTAAGTTTTTTTGCCGCAGCCAAGGTCACATCAATAATATGACTTGAACTTTTTGGGAGTCGATCATTTATTTTAAGGATCACAACCGAATCATTTTTTACGTTCGTTACTTTCACTGTTGTTCCAAATGGAATTGATTTATGGGCTGCCGTCATTAAATTGTTATTGAAAACATCTCCTGATGAAGTTCTTCGTCCATTGAATGCATTACTGTAAAAAGTAGCACTGCCTTTTTCAGTGTCTGAAACATTTGCTGATACGAGTAGAAAAATGAAAAAGATTCCTGTTAAAATACGCATGATTCTATTTTTTATGGAGTAAGTTACAATCAATCTTTAGGAATAAAAAATATTTCAGTCCTTTTCAATTTCTTTAATGCGTCAAAATCATTAAATTTGCGCGCACATCAAAATTACATTAGCACTATGAAAGTATTCGATCTTGACATGATTCAAAAGGTATACGCACAATATCCTGAGCGTATTGCAGCAGCAAGAAAAGTGGTTGGTAGACCATTGACGTTATCCGAGAAAATTCTTTACGCTCACCTTTGGGACGGAAACGCTCAAGCAGCGTATGAACGAGGAAACTCTTACGTAGATTTCGCTCCAGATCGTGTTGCGATGCAAGATGCGACTGCTCAAATGGCTTTATTGCAATTCATGCAAGCAGGTAAAAAAAGAGTAGCGGTACCATCAACGGTACATGCGGATCACTTAATTCAAGCGAAATTAGGCGCAAGCAAAGACTTGCAAGAATCATTGAATCAAAATAATGAAGTGTTTAACTTCTTGTCTTCGATTTCAAATAAATACGGAATTGGCTTTTGGAAACCAGGAGCAGGAATCATTCACCAAGTTGTATTGGAAAACTATGCATTTCCTGGCGGGATGATGATTGGTACGGATTCACATACTGTAAATGCTGGTGGACTTGGAATGATTGCGATTGGTGTTGGTGGAGCTGATGCTGTAGATGTGATGGCAGGAATGGCTTGGGAATTGAAATTTCCTAAGTTGATCGGTGTGAAGTTAACAGGTAAATTAAGTGGCTGGACTTCTGCGAAAGATGTGATTTTAAAAGTAGCAGATATCCTAACCGTAAAAGGTGGAACCGGTGCAATCGTTGAGTACTTTGGTGAAGGAGCTATTTCTCTTTCATGTACTGGAAAAGGTACGATTTGTAACATGGGTGCTGAAATTGGTGCAACAACTTCTACATTTGGTTATGATGAGTCGATGCGTCGCTATTTAATGGCTACCGGGCGTGAGGAAGTTGTAAAAGCAGCAGATCAAATCGCGGAACATTTAACAGGAGATCAAGAGGTATATGATAATCCATCGGCTTACTTTGATCAAATCATTGAAATTAATTTAAGTGAATTGGAACCGCATATTAATGGTCCATTTACTCCAGATAGAGGGACACCTGTTTCTAAAATGCGTGCAGAGGCAACAGCGAACAATTGGCCAATGAAAGTAGAGTGGGGTCTAATCGGTTCATGTACAAACTCTTCTTATGAGGATTTAGCTCGTGCGGCATCCATCGTACAGCAAGCAGTTGCGCAAGGAATTTCGCCGAAAGCAGAGTTTGGAATTAATCCAGGTTCTGAGCAGGTTCGATTTACAGCTGAGCGCGATGGAATCTTAGCGGATTTTGAGAAAATGGGAACGAAAGTGTTTACCAATGCGTGTGGACCTTGTATCGGACAATGGTCTAGAGAAGGCGCTGAGAAACAAGAGAAAAACACGATTGTACATTCATTCAACCGTAACTTCTCGAAACGTGCAGATGGAAATCCAAATACACATGCGTTCGTAACCTCTCCAGAAATGGTAGCTGCTTTGGCAATTGCTGGTGATTTAGGTTTTAATCCTTTAACAGATACTTTAACAAACGACAAAGGAGAGCAAGTGAAATTGAATCCCCCTCATGGTGATGAATTACCAACACGTGGATTTGCCGTTGATGACAATGGATATCAAGCTCCTGCTGAAGATGGAAGTGGAGTTGAAATTTTGGTAGCTCCGGATTCTTCTCGTTTGCAATTATTAGAAAACTTCCCAATCTGGGACGGGAAAAATATTGAGTCAGCTCGTTTGTTGATTAAAGCGAAAGGAAAATGTACAACGGATCACATCTCAATGGCTGGACCATGGTTGCGTTACCGTGGACATTTAGATAACATTTCAAATAACTTATTAATTGGTGCTGAGAATGCATTCAATGGTGAGGCAAATTCAGTGAAAAATCAATTAACTGGTGAATTAGGTGAAGTTCCTGCTGTACAACGTGCATACAAAGCTGCTGGAGTTCCAACAATCGTAGTTGGAGACCATAATTATGGAGAAGGTTCATCTCGCGAGCATGCTGCGATGGAGCCACGTCACTTAGGTGTTTGTGCGGTAATCGTGAAATCATTTGCTCGTATTCATGAAACAAACTTGAAAAAACAAGGAATGTTAGGTTTGACTTTCTCGAATGAAGCAGATTACGATAAAATCATGGAGGACGATACATTCGACTTTACAGATTTGGCATCTTTTACTCCGGGGAAACAACTTACCTTGAAATTGAACCATGCGAATGGAACAAGCGAGGAAATTATGTTGAATCATACCTATAACGCATCTCAAATTGAATGGTTTAAAGCTGGTTCAGCATTGAATTTGATCAAATTAATGGAAGCATAATACATGAAAAAGATACTTGCTCTTTTGTTTATTGGAACAATTGGCCTTGTTCATGGACAAGCGTCATTTCAAGGAAATCATTTGTTTGAGGTTTATGGTGGGGGACCAAATTTCATGAAGTATGACTTTTTTGGATTCGGACCAAATTCAACAAGTGTTTCTGGTACAACAAGTATTCCTCCAAGTGGACTTCGATATGCTTACATGATTTCGAACGATGTAAGTATTGGAGTCGATGTGATGTATAACTCTTTTCGTGAGTCTTACCTTTCAACAGATACAATGTTTATCAATAACCAATGGACTTATGTTGAATCGAAATATGAGGATTTCAGATCGCGTTTGAGGGTTCAAGCACGTTTCAATTTTTTATTACCGAATGCAAGTCCAAATGTTGATAGCTACATAGGATTAGCGGTAGGTACGAATAATCGCTGGGAAAAGCAGTGGGTGAATGATTCTTTAGCTGTGAACTATACATCAACAGATCTAGTAGCGGTTCCTGTTTCAGCAAGAGTTTGCTATGGATTTCGTTATTTCTTTAGTTACAATTCTGCCTTAGGTGCAGAAGTCGGATTGGGAGGACCACTCTTTTCTGTTCAATATACCTATAAGTTTTAATTAGAAAATTAAAGGCTGTATCATCCTAAAAAAGGTTGACTGGTTAGACCAAAGATAATGAACCCTTTTCAATAACAAGAAGAGGGTTCTTTTTTTTCCATGTTTTAAGTTTTATTTTATTCTGTAAATG
>CANHMH010000015.1 GCA_947461635.1 Flavobacteriales bacterium
AAAAAAAAAGGCCTCGTTACCAACGAGACCTTTTGTGCGGATGGAGGGACTCGAACCCGCATACCTCTCGGCACCAGATCCTAAGTCTGGCGTGTCTACCAATTTCACCACATCCGCAATTCTAATAAAACATCGGGATCGTTTACCCGTGCCCATGGAAGTTTTCATCCCGTTGGGGTGCAAAGATAAAGCTAATTTTTTAAAATGAAAGTTTCGAGAGAAAAATTATCTTCTTTTTTCCTGCATGATGGAACGAATTTCCTTCATGAATTCAGATGCAAACACGAAACTAAGAATTTCAGGATTATCGGTTGTGATGATTGAATCCTTGTCTCCACTCCACCATTTCTTACCCTGATGAATAAAAATGATGTTTTGTCCAATCTCAATTACACTATTCATGTCATGCGTAATCACGACAGTAGTCATATCGAATTCAGCTGTAATATCTTTGATAAGGCCATCGATGACAATGGAAGTCTTTGGATCGAGACCTGAATTTGGCTCATCACAAAATAAGTATTTTGGATTCATCGAGATTGCTCTAGCAATTCCAATCCGTTTTTGCATACCCCCACTACATTCTGCCGGATACAATTTATTTCTGCCTGTGAGGTTTACTCGATCTAAACAAAAATCCACACGCTTTTGCATTTCTCCTTTGGTCATGTTCGTAAACATCGTCAATGGGAACATGATGTTTTCCTCAACCGTTAATGAATCGAATAAGGCCACACCTTGAAACAACATGCCGATTTCTTCGCGTATTTGACTTCTTTCGAAACGCTCCATATCGGTAAAGTTCCTTCCATCAAATAAAATCTGTCCCTCATCTACTTCGTAAAGACCAACCATGCATTTTGCTAATACGGATTTTCCTTGTCCGGACTGACCAATAATCAGGTTCACTTTTCCTTTTTCGAATTGATGGTTGATGTCGAATAAAACTTGCTGTCCATTAAAGGACTTATTCACGTGCTTCACTTCAATCATGACAACAATAATAATTGAGTTAAAATGAAGTTGGCAATTAATATTGCAATACTACTACTGACAACCGCTTGCGTAGATGAAAGTCCGACATTGATGGAACCACCTTTTACATAGTAACCATAAAAAGAAGAAATCGAAACAATTAAAAATCCAAAAACTACCGTTTTTGTCAAGGCGTAGGTAATGTGAAATGGATTAAAGAACGCACGTAAACCTAAAACATACGTTTCAGTAGTTGTTAAATCAGAAATCATAAGCGACATCCAACCACCCAACATACTCAGTGCCATGGAGAAGACAATTAAGATCGGGAAAAATAAAATTGCTGCCATCACCTTTGGTAAAACGAGGTGATTTAGGGAATTCACCCCCATAATTTCAAGGGCATCGATTTGTTCAGTAACACGCATAGTGCCAATTTCTGACGCGACATTCGACCCAACTTTTCCCGCAAGAATCAAGGATATTATCGTTGGTGAGAATTCTAGAATTGTACTTGATTGTGTAATGTATCCAACCGTATATTTCGGAAGAAGTGGATTTGACATGTTCGATGCCGTTTGCAAAGCAATGACACCACCAATAAAGGTCGACATCAGTCCAACGATGGGTAAAGAGCTTATACCGATGTTGTCGAGCTCATTTATCAAGCGCGAGAAAAATATTTTCCATTTTTTTGGCTTTGTAAAAACCATGGTCAACATCAACGTGTACTTCCCTATATTTTGTAATAATTTCACGAAGCTAAGTTAAGGATATTTTCTAAGGTGGTGTAAGGTGATTTTGCTTTCATTTTGTTTTTAACTTTGTTTGTGTCAATTTCAAAACGAGAACAATTTATTGAAACACTGAATCGTTTCGCACCAGAAGCGTTTACGGAATACCTGACGGATTTAATTCTATCGGCAAAAGTGAAATTCAAAATAGTTCCTGGTCGAAGTACAAAACTCGGTGACTTTCGAGTGAAATCCGGAGAAGAAAAACCGACAATTACAGTCAATGGTGATTTAAACAAATTCTCATTTCTAGTCACAGCAATCCATGAATTAGCTCATTTAGAAGCTTTTCGCGATCACGGATTGCGCATTCAAGCACACGGGATCGAATGGAAACAAGCTTATCGCCGTTTAATGGAACCTATTTTGGTCAGTAAAGAATTACCTTTAGATATAGAGAAAGCACTGTGGAAAAACTTCACGAATACGAAAGCATCTTCTTGTACGGACATCCAATTAAGTCGAACATTAAAGCAATATGATAAGTCCCCTGGAACAACATTGGAAGAAATTCCACATAAAAGCAGGTTTCATTTGAATGGAAAGTCATTCGAGAAAGGCTTACTGCGCAGAAGTCGCTATCTTTGTACTGAATTAAAAACGGGGAAACCATATTTGGTTCATGCACTTGCAACCGTTGAATTAATCGAAAAATATGAGCACAAATAATTACGGACTTATTATGGCTGGTGGCGTTGGAAGCCGTTTTTGGCCAATGTCAACTCCTCAAAAACCAAAACAATTCCTAGATGTATTGGGAATTGGTAAATCATTATTGCGCTTGACTTTCGAGCGTATGCAAAAGTCTGTCCCAACGGAACACATCTACATATTAACGAATACTTCTTACCGTGAATTGGTCAAGGAGCAGTTGCCCGAATTAAGTTTCGAGCAAATTTTATGTGAACCGATGCGCAAAAACACAGCGCCTTGTATCGCTTATGCGGCCGCAAAAATTCACGCAAGTAATCCAGAAGCGACATTAATTGTTTCTCCTTCCGATCACCTCATCGTGAACGAAAAAAGGTTCCAAGAAATCATTTCTACAGCGATATCAGTTGCCAATGATAACAAGCACTTAGTTACCCTTGGAATTGAACCAAGTCGTCCTGATACTGGTTACGGATACATTGAATTCGATTTAAGTAGCGGAGTTCAGAAAGGACAAGCAACGGATGTGATTCAGTTCCGAGAGAAACCAAACGTAGAAACCGCACAGCAATTTTTAGATGCTAAAAACTTTTATTGGAACGCAGGTATCTTTGTTTGGCGAGCAGATGTGATTCTGGATGCTTTACACAAATTCCAACCTATGCTGCACGAGATTTTCATGACGGACATAAGTGCGTATGGAACTACGAAAGAAACAGACTTCTTATATCAAGCCTTTGATCAATGTGAAGACATCTCTATTGACTTCGCCGTTATGGAACATGCTAAAAATGTTTCGGTTGTCCTTTCGGATTTCGATTGGAGCGACTTAGGAACTTGGGGGAGTTTAACAGAGCACCTTCCGAAAGATAACGAAGCGAATTCGATCATTGGAGATAACGTTTTTGCGTTTGATTCAAGCAATTGCTTAGTAAACGTACCAAAAGACAAGTTAGTTTTGTTAGACGGATTAAACGATTATATCGTTGTTGAATCAGAGCAAATGTTAATGATTTTGAAATCTACAAACGAGCAACAACTTAAAAATTATTTAAAAGTCATTGAAACAAACCGTCCCGAATACTTTCAGAAATAATGGTTAAAATTCGCAATATTGAATTAGGAGAATTTCCGCTCTTGCTTGCTCCAATGGAGGACGTCAGTGATCCACCTTTCCGTGCACTGTGCAAGCAACACGGTGCAGACCTAATGTACACTGAGTTTATTTCCTCTGAAGGATTGATTCGCGATGCCGCTAAAAGCGTTCAGAAATTAGATATTTTTGAATATGAGCGTCCAATAGGGATTCAAATCTTTGGTTCAGATATCGAGAGCATGATTCAATGCGCAGAAATCATCGATAAGGTGCAACCTGATTTATTGGATATCAATTATGGATGTCCCGTGAAAAAAGTGGCTTGCAAAGGCGCGGGCGCAGGACTGTTACAAGATATACCGAAAATGGTTAAGATGACTGAAGCCATCGTGAAAGCAACATCCTTACCTGTCACCGTTAAAACCCGCTTGGGCTGGGACGACGATACAAAATATGTTGTTGAAACAGCGGAACGGCTGCAAGATATCGGAATTGAAGCCATTTCCATTCATGGTCGCACGCGTAAACAGATGTACAAAGGTGAAGCAGACTGGACCTTAATTGGAGAGGTGAAAAATAATTCTCGCATGCGCATTCCTGTTTTTGGGAATGGAGATATTGACTCACCTGAAAAAGCATTAGAATATAAAAACCGCTATGGTGTTGACGGAATTATGATTGGCCGTGCAAGCATTGGATATCCATGGGTTTTTAATGAAATTAAGCATTTCATGGCAACGGGAACTCACCTAGCGAGTCCAAGCATTGAAGACCGTGTTCAAGCCTGTCGAGATCACCTAGAAATGAGTATCAAATGGAAAGGAATGCAACTTGGTATTAATGAAATGAAACGCCATTACACGAATTACTTTAAAGGGATTTCACATTTCAAAGAGTATCGAACGAAATTGGTTTCAAGTTTTGATTTCGATGAAATTTCAGGCATTCTTAATTACATTCAAAACCACGCGGACGAATTTCATTTCGCTCAAGCGACAGAATTCTAAATCAATTTATTTCGTCTAAATATACGTCGAACTGGAATTTGAAGACTTCCAAATACTTCATGTTTCGTTACGGAATCGATGCTAAAGAAATACTTTGTTCCTTGGTAGGTCCATGTGACGTGATTGTTCGTGCTGGGCACAAGTTGGGGCGCAGAAGGTCCAGAGTAAAATTGATAGATGTCTCCAAATTTCTTTAGTTTCAATAAAGGAGAATATAAGAATCGAAAACCCTCCCCTTCCTTTCTCAAAATTCCTTTTTTCATCAATTTATTTAGGAAGTTTTGTCCGTATTCATTCATTGAAATCATTGCCGAATACGCCGGGATAAGCACTTCTTTTTCACGCGATACTTCTTGCTCGTTAAAATCCTCATCTAAGACCGTTTCAATGTAACGTTCTTTCACTTTTTGCAAGCCTCCTTCGATGAAACATAAATCACCTGTCCATGCTTGAATAAACTCTGCAATGGGAAATCCGAAGCGACGTCCAATTTTAGAAAATTGAACATACATTGAATCTTCTTTATTCTTTTTCAGTTCTTCTATATCCAAATGCACATCAATCATGCGCTGTGTCCCTAGTGAGGACTCATAACTTAAAGCATTTACCTTTTCTTTGAAGTAAAGCGGTTTTGTTTTCTTTAAGTAGCTTTTCAATTTAAAACTAGAGGAATCACTATCATGTGCGAACATAGCGGTTTCAATACCTAGAGACTTTAATTTGGGCCAATTAGAATAAATAACCAGGTGTTCATTTTTAAATTGTTTTTGTTTTAAGAAGCGTTTCCAATCTTTGTGAATCCCTTTATTTCTTGCGGAAATCACGTGCTCAAGTACGGTTTTGAAATCATTTCCTTTGTAAAAAAGCAAATATCCATCACCATAATGCAAGTAGGACTTATCCTCTAAATTGTAAAAGTACTTGTGGTCATTAAAGGTTGAATCTGAAATATCTACAAATTTTCGGATTCGTTCAATGCCACTCATGATTTTTGAGCTATCGCTTAGTTTAGCCATTGCCCCCCAATTTCCATCCTCATTCCCAAAAAGATACACATTTTGCTGTAGGTCAATACCATACATTTTTCCTTGCCCAAGGAGAAACTCATAGGTTGTGAAATCGCGGGCAGATATTTTATTATACTGCAGCATGCCATTCGTCTCCTTAGCTAATTCTAGGATATTGGCCGTAGCAATAAAGTCAGCCGTTGGAAGTCGATCAATTAATCTTGGAGGAATAGGTTTTTGAAAAAGGATATTCTTCAAGAATAACACTAATCCAAGTGCACCAGCAAGTAATAATAGGGTACTTATTTTACGAAACACGCCAATTAATTAAAAGTTGTCACGACATAAATTGAATTGATTAAATCCAACAAGTGTTTACCTGTCGTCTCCTCTCCTTCAAATGAATATTGCAAATTAAATTTGGTTTGTTCGCTCGTTGTACTACTTGAATTTAATTCGAACTGACCAGATTTTCCTTTTAAAGATTGAAGAATTTCCTCTTGGCGTGGATTGAGAACTCCAAGCGGGAATCGATTTAAGGTTTCTTCAATGTCGATGTGACCAAACATAAAACCACTTTTCTTTGCCGCCTTACATTCTTTTCGTGATAATGCCTCTGAGCCATATCCATCAGCATGATTCACTGCTAAGTCCTCGTCATTGGTTAAAATAAACAATCCATTACGATTAATGAAGTACATTGGAGCGGCATCTAAAATGGCATTTTCAAATATCCAGTAGTCTCCACAATTTTGAAATTTTGAAGTCAATCGACTCAAATGCTTCATTACTTTTTCTGGAATATCAGTTCGATCTATTGAGAATCCCATAGTAAAAATGGGCATGTCTTCTTCTGCTTCTGCTTCACGCTCACCATATTCGAAAGTCTCCTCATCGTAGAAAAATTCAATTTTCTTTGTCTTAATTTTTTTAATTCCATTGAAGGTACCAAACATACTTCCTTTGTATGTGCCAAATAATGCATCCTTGTTCACAAACTCATTTAACAACTCAATAGTTAGGACGTTCATGGAAATCTGTGCATTTTTTTCATCGTTCAATACAGGCATTATAACCTTGTAGGCTTGCTCGTATGCTTGACGAAGATTCACATTATAGGTGAAATATCCTGTGCTTGATTGTGGAATGTACTTTAATACATGCTTATCAAATTTAGAATCGTTCATTTCCTTGTAGATTGAACCTAGTTCTTTTCCGTAATTCGCCACTACTTGGAATTCTACTTTGTTTTCTTTCAAGATTAAATCACCTAGAATGACATTACCTGTGTACAATTCCTGTATGTCCCTATACAAAGAAGGAAGAACGGTTTGAAAGTACCAAAGTCCTTGTGATTTCTCAAAATTCCTTGAATTATCCAAATAAAACGTTCCGATTGCTTCATGTGACATTTGACCAGCAAAACGTGCATCTTGAGAAGATAAATTGACTTGGTCTATAAACAATTCTTTCATCAAACGATCCAATTCACGTGCTTGCAGAACGGCTTGAACACTATCGCGTAGTTCATAATAATTTTTAATGTTAGGATTCTCTGTTGCATCTGGATAAGAAGATTCCTCACCTGTTTGATCGTTTGTATATTCTTGTTCGTTTAAAATTTCTTCCTCTTCCTCAACCTCTTCATCTTCAAACAACTCATAAGGCATTTCATTGCCACGTGCGTACCATAAAGAATCCGTCATTTGATCAATGTACTCCATAGTAGGCTCAATGCGTATTAAAATGGCTGTGTTTTCTTTTATGATCAAATTATTGAAAAAGGTTCCATAAAAATCAACACCTGGATAATTCATGTCTAATTTGTGAAAATCATCAAAAACGTCAAAAAGTTGCTCACGGCTTTTCACACCAAATGTAAATCCGGAAATTTCATTTTGATATGTTTTTCCATAAAATAAATTCAATCGTTGATCGAAGTCTATCCCTGCATCTTTTAACGTTTTTCCCGATGTTGAACCATCAAATAACTCTTGATGTACTTCCTCCATAAATTCATATTGCACCAAATCATCCATAGATATTTTTTGCAATAGGTTGATGTTGTTAATACTAAAAACTGTTACAGCATCCTTTGGAATTAAGTTTTCTGATTTTTGTCCAAACAAGAAACTGTTTGACAATAATACAATGGAGTAAAAAAGTGCTTTTTTCACAGGCGTTTTCAAATGGAATATATGGCGAAATTAATCATAATCTCTTTAGTTCTTCGCAGATATTAAATAGATTGTATTTTCAAGCAGGTCTTGGTTTTCTTTAATGCTAAACGCACTTGCTTTCATCATCACAGCTTGCTTGTTTTTACTAAGTGTTCCAAGGGTATTTTCAAAACGATCGATCGGACGATCAAAGCGTGTAATTGTGGTATATGTTCCTTCTTTCAATAAGTCAAGTTCATTCGATTTAAATGCTTTCACCTTTGCTCGAGCAAACGCAGGTATGGAACGTTTCAGTTTATTCCCGTCCCATGTGATCCAGATTTCATCTGCTTCAGATCCAAGTTTTTCCTTTGAAACTGCTTCAATCGCATTTGCTAATCCTGATTGCAAAGCCATAATACTTGTAAAGTCGCAAGAAAACTTCAGAATGAAATCAGTATAGTTTTCTTCAATCAATACATTTGAGATACCCGATTGCGCATCTAGAATTCGAGCAAACTCTCCAACTTTTGCGCTAATATCTTGAATGCTTGGAACTTTTTTACCATCTAAACTATCCAAAGCTAGAACGGAATTTACTTTTACCTTACTTGCAGAGAGATTTACTTTGTATCGTAGCGTTCCAGAACCATCGTTGTGCATGGTTAAGTCATCGGAGATTTCAATACAAGAAACCAAGGATAAAAACAAAATAAAAAGAATCGTAATTTTTTTCACGTGCGATAGAAATCAAATGTAATGCCAAAATTAGTCAAATAGATTTGTTTGACGTTGACTATCATCTATAAATTCTTTATGTATTTCTGCGCTATTTGCTTGAGGTGAAAGTATTAAGCGTTTACTGATGGTGTGCGCCATTAGTTTCTCTGAAGAAATGCGCTTAGATAGGTCCCATTGAAAGTTTCCACTCAACCATTCACTTTCTAATTCTGGCGCTAAAATCAAGGGCATCCGTTTTTTTACGTTGTGAATTTCCGACATCAATTCATTGGCTTCGCAGGTGACAATCGTAAACGTATGCTCAAACGCATGTGTTTGCGGGTTCATCCAAGTGTCGAACATTCCTGCAAGCGAAAAGAGTTCATGTTCTTTGCATCGAATAAAGTATGGAATTCTATTCTTTCCTTGATGTTGCCAGTCAAAAAAACCAGTTGAAGGAACTAAGCAATGTTGTCTGTTCCATAAATGCTTAAAGGAACTTCGTTCTTCCAGGGTTTCGATTCGGGCATTGAGTGTTTTGTTGCTAACATCCAATCGATTTTGACCTTTAAACCAGAAAGGCACGAGTCCCCAATTCATTAATTGGATGTGTGCGTCAGCTGTAACAATTCTCCAATTGGGATGATCAAAACCAGATGCGTAAAAGGTAGGATTATCTGGAATCAACTCCGGAACGACCTTTTGGTAGCGTTTCGCTAAGTCGATATTGACAGATGTGGAAGAATTCGCGTAGCACATATGTATGATTGAACGTTAAAGTTAAGAAACATGCTGACATGTTGAAACAAAAAAAGCCACTCTTGCGAGTGGCCATATAGAGTCGTCTCCAGCTATCCGAATGAATCGGGAAGTAGGAAACGGGAAAGAGCCCGAAGGCTCTTATAAATCCTACATCATTCCGGGCATTCCACCACCCATTCCTGCCATAGCAGCAGCTGAGTTAGCTTCCTCTGGTTGGTCTGCAATAACACATTCCGTCGTCAATAACATTGCTGCAATAGACGCTGCGTTTTCAACGGCAATACGTGTGACTTTCGTTGGATCGATGACACCAGCTTTGTACAATGGTTCGAATTTCTCCGTACGTGCATTGTATCCAAAGTCATCTTTTCCTTCGCGAACTTTTTGAACGATAATTGCTCCTTCTCCACCTGCATTGGCGATGATTTGACGCAATGGCTCTTCCGCCGCACGTTTCACAATCGCAATACCTGTTGTTTCGTCTTCGTTTGCGCCTTTTAATTTATCTAATGATTCAATCGCACGAATCAATGCTACGCCTCCACCTGGAACAATTCCTTCCTCCACGGCTGCACGTGTTGCTGCTAACGCATCATCTACACGGTCTTTTTTCTCTTTCATCTCCACTTCTGTTGGTGCACCTACATAAAGTACAGCTACACCACCAGCCAATTTCGCTAAACGCTCTTGTAATTTCTCGCGATCGTAGTCTGAAGTGGTCGATTCGATTTGTGAACGGATTTGTGCAACGCGCGCTTTAATGTCCGCTTTTGTTCCTTTTCCGTTGATGATGGTTGTATTGTCTTTGTCGATTTCAATTTTCGCCGCAGATCCTAGCATGTCCATCGTTACATTTTCTAAGGTCATTCCGCGTTCTTCAGAAATCACTTGTCCACCGGTAAGAATCGCGATATCTTCCAACATTGCTTTTCGACGGTCACCGAATCCTGGTGCTTTTACTGCTGCTACTTTCAATGAACCACGTAAGCGATTGACAACAAGTGTTCCCAATGCTTCACCGTCTACATCTTCCGCGATGATTAATAATCCTTTTCCTGCTTGAACAACTGGCTCCAAAATTGGAAGCAACTCTTTCATGCTTGAAATTTTCTTCTCGCTAATAAGGATCAATGGATTTTCCATTTCTGTCACCATTTTCTCCGCGTTCGTAACGAAGTATGGAGACAAGTATCCACGGTCGAATTGCATTCCTTCTACCGTTTTCACTTCTGTTTCTGTTCCTTTTGCTTCTTCTACTGTGATGACACCATCGTTGCCTACCACTTTCATGGCTTGAGCAATCAATTTACCAATTGTTTCGTCATTGTTTGCTGAAATCGTAGCAATTTGTTGAATTTTGCTATTATCCGAACCCACTTCTTTGGAAATTTTCTTCAAATTTTTCACTACTTCAGCTACTGCTTTATCGATTCCGCGTTTCAAGTCCATTGGATTTGCTCCAGCAGCAACGTTTTTCAATCCAGCACTTACAATTGCTTGCGCCAATACGGTTGCGGTAGTTGTTCCGTCTCCAGCGATATCTGCTGTTTTAGAAGCTACTTCTTTCACCATTTGAGCGCCCATATTTTCAATAGGGTCTTTCAATTCAATTTCTTTCGCAACGGTTACACCATCTTTGGTGATTTGTGGCGCTCCGAATTTTTTACCAATTACGACATTGCGTCCTTTTGGTCCTAATGTTACTTTCACTGCATCAGCCAAAGCATCAACACCTCTTTTTAATTTCTCACGTGCTTCTACGTCGAAATAAATATCTTTTGCCATTTTTTTACGTTTGAATGTTTAATTAAAAAATTCCATAAATATCAGATTCTCTCATAATCAGATAGTTCGTTCCATCGATTTTGATTTCCGTACCAGCGTATTGTCCGTATAACACAGAATCTCCAACGTTTACTGACATTGGCTCATCTTTTTTACCGGTACCAGCTGCTACAACAATTCCGCGCAATGGTTTTTCTTTTGCTGTGTCTGGAATAATGATTCCACTTGCTGTTTTTTGTTCTGCTGGCGCAGGTTCTACCAGAACTCTGTCTGCCAAAGGTTTAAAATTTACTGACATTGTTTATTTATTTTGGATGTACAATTCACCAATATTATGCCACTACTTGAAAGTGGACATTTTTTCGCTTTTGGACAAAAAAAATGTCAGCATGCGTGACATACTGACATTTCTACGATCGAAACCGAATCTTATTTATTTCCTTGAGCTGGCGCTTGTCCTTGCCCTTGTCCTTGTTGAGTTTGTTGAGGAGCAACTGGTTTAGCTGCTTTCGGTTGACGAATAGTCATCACTAAACTGACAACTACGATAGTTGCAGCCAATCCCCAAGTCATTTTATCAATCAACTCGTTTGTTTTTTGAACACCACCCAATTGAGACGGAGATCCAAAATCTGAACTTAAGCCTCCACCTTTCGGGTTTTGAACGTAAACAACTAAAATCAGCAAGATACTTGCTGCAATAATGATAATCGATAATAATAAATCCATGATTAAGAATTAAGTTTTCTCTTTAAATTTCTAATTTGGGTTGCAAAGAAACTCTTTTTTTCTGGAAAAATCAAAATTAATTGCTCATAAACGAGAATTGCTTTGTTAATATTTCCTTGCAAGGCAAATACCTGTGCTAGTGTTTCACTTACCGGCATCTTATTTTCATCCAGACTTTCCTTGGCTTTTTTAACTGGAGAAAAGAATTCTTTCTTCGGTTTTTCGAAATGATAGAAAGTTGGTTTTTTCTCCTCTTCTTCTTGCTCTTCGGTGCTTTCCTCCAAATTTCCACCCATTTTCAACCAATCAGTAAAGGATTTGGGCCCGACTGCAATGGCTGGTTCAAGCGCTTCAAACGCATCCAACTCCTCTTCCTCATTTTTCGCTTCTTCAATCGGAGATTTTATTCCTTCTGATTCGACTTCTTCTGCTGCTCCTGGATAGGCCAATTGTAAGTAGGAAGACGAAATCACCGCAGATTGGATCATCGTATCTACCTCATCCATTGGTCTTAGCTCTGCGATTTGATGCGGGATATTCAATGAACTTTCTTCTTCACCATCTTCGTTAATTTCAGAATCAACGACTGGTTTTTCGATTTCAAAAGTCTCGGATTTTGCCACTGGAGCAATCAAGGTTTCAAGCTCTTCAAGCTCATCTTGTGGATTAATCACCGCTTCGATCTTCTCATCCTCTGTCGGATCAGTGGCAATCGGTATAACTGTCGCGATTGGCCCCTCTTCAACAATGTTGATTTCGACCGGAATAATTGTAGCCGGCTCACGTATTATTTCAGATGAGACAGGTTCCTCTTGTGTCTTCAAATTCGTTTGCGTCACCAATAAATCGTACAACAACGCACGATTAGGTATTTGATACGCATATTTCTCTAACTGTGAACTGAAGCGCAAATCTTGGTCATTCGCCAAAGACTTTAAATACAGCGTAACGATGCTTGAAGCATACGGATATAAATCCATGAGTTCTTTCAACTCATTTAATTGATGAGTCGAACAGCTGGAAGTGTTCCGCATTTGTTGGTGAATGGATTCGCTGCTTAACATCACCAATTACTTAATAGTTTATTGATCAAATCTTGCACTATTTGAGCAGAAATATCTTCAAATAACTTCGTTTCAACCTCGGAAAGATTTGTGCTTGAGCTGAAATCTGCAAAACGTGTACTCGTCATGTTCCACTGTTCCTCTTTGGGTTTCGTAATGTTTATCGTCATTACGACCGTCATGGTAAGTCTATTTTGTGACGCATTGTTATTTCCTTGAACAGCCAAAGGTTGAACATTATATTGGGTGATTTTCCCCTCCATGTTCACTTCCCCCTTGCCATACGTCGTATTCAACAAAAGTGGTGTGTTATTTTGAACGCCGTCCTTCATGTTTTCCGTTAACACAGCTGCAAAATTCAAGGGACAAGTGGCTGCTTCAAGAGACAAAGTTTTCAGCGTAAATGTTTTCCATTCCTCGGGCATTCCTCCAGTATCTCTGAACGAAAAGCTACTTGGCCAGCAAGCACTTAATCCAATTGCCACGAAAATGAACAAAACAAATTTCATTTATTCTCCGAGTTGATATTCTTTAATTTTACGGTAAAGTGTTCGTTCAGAAATTCCTAATTCTAGTGCCGCATACTTGCGTTTTCCTCGGTGTTTCTCCAAGGCTTTCTGAATCAATTCCTTTTCGCGATCTTCCAAAGATAGGGATTCTTCGATTTCTTCGTGTATTTCAAATGTTTCCGTCGTTGTTGGGTAAGTTGTGTGGACGTCGCTTGCAGCTCCCGAAGGAAGCATACGAGCTGAAACAGGAGCATCATCATATACATCTTGGTAAATGCGATTGACCAACGCTGTTTGATCTTGGTTTAAGTTCACAGATTGACCATTGTTGATGACCTCCAAGACCAATTTCTTGAGTTCGGTCAAGTCTTTTTTCATGTCAAAAAGAAACTTATACATCAATTCTCGTTCTGAAATCGACTCTTGCGTTTGGTCATTTTTCACCAAGAAACTCGATTTTTCTGCAATTGGTTGCAGGTAAGATGCGAGCATCATGGCGTCAATGTCTCTAGCTGTTTCAATAACGGACAATTGCTCTACTAAATTTTTCAATTGGCGAATATTCCCTGGCCATGGATAATTTTGGAGTAAAATCACTGCTTCATCCGACAATTTAATCGCGGGCATTCGGTACTTTTCAGCAAAGTCATTTGCAAATTTGCGGAATAATAAATGGACATCTTCTTGTCTGTTTTTTAATGCCGGCAACTGAATGGGAACCGTACTCAAGCGGTAAAATAGGTCCTCGCGAAATTTCCCAGAATGAATGGCTTGTTGCATGTTTTCATTTGTTGCAGCAACCACACGCACGTTGGTTTTAATCACTTTGGAAGATCCAACACGAATAAATTCCCCCGTTTCCAATACACGTAACAAACGAACTTGGGTTTGCATAGGTAATTCTGCTACTTCATCCAAAAATATCGTTCCGCCATTCGCAACTTCGAAATATCCTTGACGACTTCCACTTGCTCCTGTAAATGAACCTTTTTCATGTCCAAATAATTCGGAATCGATTGTTCCTTCCGGAATAGCACCGCAGTTTACAGCAATGTACTCTCCGTGTTTACGCGAACTTAATTGATGTATAACCTGTGGTATAATTTCTTTACCTGTTCCACTTTCACCCGTTACAAGCACAGAAATATCCGTTGGAGCAACTTGCATCGCAACTTCCAAAGCGCGGTTCAACATAGGGGAATTCCCAATGATGCCAAAGCGCTGTTTTACTTGTTGAATATTCATTGTAAACTAGGATTAACAAGCTGAAACTACTTCACCCATGAGTGTAGCGGAGGTACAACTGTCGATTCGCACCATCACGTATTGCGCTTTCTCGTATGATTCCTTTGGAAAAACAACCATTGAATTTCTTCCTGTTCTTCCACACAAATGTTCTTCCGAGCGTTTAGAGTTTCCTTCTATTAGGACCTTTTGAATCGTTCCGATTTGTTTTTGATTCGATTTCAAGGAATGAGCCAATTGTTTTTCGATGATTTCATTCAAACGTCGTCCTTTTACTTCTTCGGGAATATCATCTTCAAATCTTCTTTCCGCCAATGTTTTCGGACGTTCTGAATACTTGAACATGTAAGCAAAATCATATTCAACGAAATCCATTAAAGAAAGTGTTTCTTGATGCTCCTCTTCCGTTTCACCACAGAATCCTGTAATGACATCTGTTGAAATAGCACAATTTGGAACAAGGCGATGAATGGCATTAATGCGTTCCATGTACCATTCACGGGAGTATCCGCGGTTCATGCGATACAGAACATCTGTATTTCCTGATTGCACCGGTAAATGAATGTATGGACAAATATTTTCGTATTTCGCCATGATTTCAAGCACATCATCCGTCATGTCTTTTGGATGAGAGGTACTGAATCGAACGCGTAAAAGAGGTGATACTAAAGCAACCATCTCCATCAACTGTGCAAAGTTGGTCGTCGGTTCATCCGGATTTTTCACTTCTCCTTTCGAACTTAAATTCCAACGGTATGAATCCACGTTTTGACCGAGCAAGGTAACTTCACGGTAACCACGAGTGAATAAATCTTGACATTCGTCAACGATTGTCTTTGGATCACGTGAGCGCTCTCTGCCACGTGTAAATGGAACTACGCAGAATGAACACATATTATCACAACCACGCATGATTGTCACAAAAGCAGCAATTCCACCTTGATCCAAACGAACAGGAGAAATATCTGCATACGTTTCATCACGTGACAGCAATACATTCACTGCCTTTTGTCCAGTTCCAACCTCTTCAATTAAATTTGGTAAGTCGCGGTAAGCGTCAGGACCAGCGACTAAATCCACTAGTTTTTCTTCTTCCAGCAAATTCTTTTTAAGTCGTTCAGCCATACAACCAAGTACACCAACAACTAATTCTGGGTTATTTTCTTTTTTGATTTTGAATTCAGTCAAGCGATTACGTACACGCTGCTCAGCGTTTTCACGGATGGAACAGGTATTCAATAGAATGACATCAGCTTCATCCATATTGCGTGTTGTTTCGAATCCATCCTGTGCTAAAATGGAAGCAACCACTTCACTGTCAGAAAAATTCATCTGACAACCATAACTTTCTAGGTACAGTTTTTTCTTTCCTTCTCCTCCTTGATTTTGCAATTCGATGGCAGTTCCCTGCATTGATTCATCAATCACTTTATTTTCAAATTCCATTTGTTACATTTATTTCTAGGGACGCAAAATTACGACAAATTAAAACGCATGACAAATTGACAGACCAAATTAATGGAATAAGTTTTTTTTATCAGGAAATTTTTCTTAACCATAGGTTAAAGGAAATGGGACAAAAAAATTTGCTGTGAACAACTTGCGATTTGCCGTGTTTTCCATATACATTTGTCTCAAAATTCTTCTTATGTCAAAAAATCTGGTCATCGTTGAGTCCCCTGCAAAGGCAAAAACCATTGAATCATATCTCGGTAAAGACTTCATTGTAAAATCAAGTTTCGGGCATGTTCGTGATTTAACTAAAAAGGGACTAGCAATCGAAATTGAAAACCATTTCAATCCGTTGTATGAGGTCAGTGCAGATAAGAAGCAAATCGTTGCTGAATTGAAAAAATTAGCAAAAGCAGCAGAGGTTGTATGGCTCGCGACCGATGAGGACCGCGAGGGAGAAGCGATTTCTTGGCATTTATTTGAAACATTAGATTTAGCGAAAAAAGATACGCACCGGATTACATTTAATGAGATTACAAAAACAGCTGTTCTCAAAGCCATTGAAAATCCGCGTAAAATCAATAAAGAATTAGTTGACGCACAACAAGCAAGACGTGTTTTAGACCGTATTGTTGGATTTGAACTTTCACCAGTTCTTTGGAAAAAAGTTCGTCCAAGCTTGTCTGCTGGACGCGTTCAATCCGTAGCTGTACGTTTAATTGTCGATAGAGAACGAGAAATTCAAGCGTTCAATGTGAACCCTTTCTTTCGTGTCAACGGAACTTTCGGAGCAAATAACGGTGCATTAAAAGCTGAATTAAACCGACATTTAAATGGTGAAAAAGAAGCGCAAGAATTCTTAGAACTGTGCAAAAACACTTCGTTTGTCATCGATGATGTACAACAAAAGCCAAGTACAAAGTCTCCAGCAGCACCATTTACAACGTCGACTTTACAACAAGAAGCCAGTTTAAAACTCGGATTCTCAGTAACGAAAACGATGAGTGTTGCACAACGATTGTATGAGTCTGGACACATTACCTACATGCGAACGGATTCGGTTAATCTATCCGAAACAGCAGTGAATGGAGCCAAAACAGCCATCGAAGAATTTTACGGAAATGAATATTCAAAACCGACAAAATACACCACTAAAAGCTCCGGTGCACAAGAAGCGCACGAGGCGATTCGCCCAACAGATTTTGGAAAAACCAGCATTGATTCAGAACGTGACGAAACAAGACTCTATGAACTGATTTGGAAAAGATCGATTGCAAGTCAAATGGCTCATGCAAAATTAGAGCGCACCACAGTGAAAATTGGCGGATTACCTACAAGTGATTTTTTCACAGCGAAAGGTGAAGTGATCGTTTTTGACGGATTCTTGAAAGTATACATGGAATCAAGTTTGGATGAAGAAACAGACGAAGAAACAGAAGGACTTTTGCCGAAAGTTACTGATAATGAACCTGTAGACTTATCCATTTGTACAGCAGTTGAACGATTTACGCGTCCACCTTCTCGCTATGTGGAAGCATCATTAGTAAAAAAATTAGAAGAACTTGGCATCGGTCGACCATCGACTTACGCACCAACCATTTCTACCATCCAGAAACGTACGTATGTTGAAAAACAGGAACGTGAAGGGGAAATCAGAAATTACTGTTTGTTAACCTTGACAAAAGGAGAAATTTCGAAAGAAGAGAAATCCGAAACAACCGGAAAAGATCGCAATAAACTATTCCCTACAGACATAGGAATCGTAGTTACTGATTACCTCAAAGAACATTTCGAGCAAATCATGGATTACCAATTTACCGCGAAAGTGGAAGCGGAATTCGATGAGATTGCACAAGGACGTTTAGAATGGACGAACATGATGGAAAATTTTTACAAGCCTTTCCATACAGTAGTTGAAAATACACTAGAACACAGTGAAAGAGCTACAGGTGAACGCGAATTAGGTGTTCATCCGGAAACTGGTAGAAAAATCATTGTGAGAATTGGCAAGTTTGGACCAATGGTTCAAGTTGGCGATGAAAAAGTAGACGGAGAAAAAGCGTTGTTTGCCTCCCTACAACCAAATCAATCCATTGGTAATATCTCTCTTGAAGATGCCTTGAAATTGTTTCAACTACCTAGAGTAGTAGGTCAATATGAGGGTCAAGATATGAAAGTAAACAATGGCCGCTTTGGTCCATATGTTCAAGTTGGGAAGATTTTTGCGTCGATTCCGAAAGGAGAAGACCCAATGTCCATTACCTATGAAAGATCTTTGGAAATTTACCTGGAAAAATTACAAGTTGAGGCCAATCGTTTGATTAAAAGCTTCGATGAACGTCCGGATATTCAATTACTCAATGGCCGTTACGGTCCTTACATGAAAATCGGAAAAGACAATTTTAAACTTCCAAAAGGAACTGAAGCAGAAAAATTAAGTTTGGAAGAATGCATCGAGATTTCTAAAAGTGATGCAGCAAAACCAGCGAAAAAACGCACGTTTAAAAAAAAATAAGTATTATTGATACCGTAAACCTTTAGTTTTGTCCAAATGAATGGAAGTGTCAATAAAGTAATTTTAATTGGAAACCTGGGAAAAGACCCCGAAGTTCGTCGACTGGAAAATGGATCCGTTGTTGCCACATTTCCCCTTGCCACTTCAGAGATTTATAACGATAAACAAACCGGAGATCGAAAGGAAATCACTGATTGGCACGACATTGTTTTGTGGCGTGGACTGGCTGAAATTGCTGAAAAATACATCCGAAAAGGGACAAAAGTTTACATCGAAGGAAAATTAAAAAAACGTTCTTGGCAAGACAAAGAAGGAAATACACGTTACGCCACGGAGGTTGTTGGTGATGATTTAACCATCTTAACTCGCAACGATCAATCAGAGCGAAACAATGCCCCGTATTCCCAAGAAGGAAAGCCCGCTAATCCTTCACCAATGAGCGGTTTAGAAAACAATATTGAAGATTCTTTACCTTTTTAACCATGAGCCTAATCGAGCCTCCCAGTTTTATCAGTTTAGTAAAATCCTTACCAAGCGGTTTTGCTTCTACAACGGTCATTTACATCATTTGCATCGCAGTTTTACTTTTCGTATCCGCATTGATGTCAGGTTCTGAAAGTGCTTTTTTCTCACTCCGCCCATCGGACAATGAGGACCTTAAAAAAGAAAATAGTTCCCGATCTAAACTCATTTTAAATCTCATCGGAAAGCCCAAAGAATTACTTGCTACAATATTGATTACGAACAACTTCGTAAATGTCGGCATCGTCATTCTTTCCACTTTTATTTTGAATGACATCTATCCACCAACCCCCGGAAGTGAATTAAAACGATTTTTGCTAGAGGTAGTTGGAATCACCTTTTTAATCTTGTTATTAGGTGAAGTTGTCCCTAAAATATTTGCAGCACGAAATACGATGACAGTTGTAAGGTGGATGTCTTACCCATTGTATTTTCTCGGTTCAGTGCCTCCTGTATCTTGGCTAAAATCCGCACTAGTTTTTGGCACGAGTTTTATTCAGAAAAAAACCAAAACATCGGTAAAAGTTAACCAAGATGAACTAGAACAAGCACTCGCATTGACACGGGAAGATTCTAGTTCAGAAGAGGATCACAAGATATTAGAAGGAATTGTTAAATTCGGAAAAACGGATGCCAGTCAAATTATGTCGCCAAGAATTGAGGTTGAAGCGATTGACACCGAGGCTAGTTTTGAAGAAGTCATGCAAACCGTACTTGAAGCAGGTTATTCTCGCATGCCAATATTCAAAGAATCTCCAGACAATATCGTTGGAATTTTATACATCAAAGACTTGTTGCCTCATCTCAATGCAGGAAAGGATTTCGACTGGAAATCAGTACTTCGCAAGCCCTTCTTTATTCCGGAAAATAAAAAAATCAACGATTTGCTGCAAGAATTTAGAAGCATGCGCATGCACATGGCTATTGTAGTGGATGAGTATGGAGGTGCGAGCGGTATTGTTACCTTGGAAGATATTCTGGAGGAGATCGTGGGCGACATTACAGATGAATTTGATGATCACGAGATTACCTACACTAAATTAGATGAACAGACGTTTATTTTTGAAGGCAGAACTTCACTAAATGACTTCTATAAAATTATTGGAGAAACCTATCAAGCTTCATTTGAAGAAGCAAAAGGCGAAGCAGAAACCATTGGTGGACTCGTTCTTGAGCAAGCTGGTAGGATCTTAAAAAACAATGAATTTATTTTTATTGACCAAGTGAAATTCATCGTGGAATCATCCGACAAAAAACGCATGAAAACCATTAAAATTAAGCTTCCATGAATCTTCGATTAATAGCGCCATTTGTAGTTCTGCTTGTTATTTTCACTGCTTGTTCCGATGAAAATCCAGTGCCAAAACCTTCGACGTATTTACGTATGAACTTACCTGAACATAGCTACCGCATGTTTAAAAGCGATTGTCCGTATTCCATGAAATTGTCTAATCTTTATTTACCCTCAGGGACAGAACAACCACAATCCAATTACTGCGTGCAAGAAATCGACCTCGGACCGTTGAACGGAAAATTATTCATGTATTATTTGAAATTACCTAGTAAAGATTCATTAGCTGAGATCATTAATTTCGCGAACGATAAAGTAGATGAACATAAAATTAAAGCAGACAAAATCAACTTTGAACAGATTGTTCAATCGAAAAAAAAGGTCTTCGGTACTTTTTTTGAATTAAAAGGAAATGTTGCTACGAATTTTCAATTCTATTTAACGGACTCAAGTACAAATTTCGTTCGTGGGGAGGTCTTACTAAATTGTCGTCCAAACTATGATTCACTTCGTCCAACATTGGAATATTTAAAAACCGATTTATTGGAACTAGTTCGGAATTTTGAGTGGAAAAAGTAAAATTGAATCGCGCATTACTTTCTTTGGGTTCCAATCTTGGAGACAGAAAGCAGCACATTGAAACTGCAATCGAATTAATTAAACAACGTGTCGGAGAAATTGAATTTGTTTCCTCCTACTATGAATCGGAACCTTGGGGTTTTGACTCTTTAAATCAATTCGTAAATGTTTGTTTGACATGTGCCACAATCCTTACACCTTTTGAATTGCTTCAAAAGCTCAAGAAAATTGAACAGGACATGGGACGAACGAAAACAAAAGCAACGTATGAGGATCGTTTCATAGATTTGGATATTATTTTTTTTAACAATGAAAACATTCAAACTCAAGAACTAACCGTTCCTCATCCCCATTATGAAAGCAGAGAATTCGTGATTATTCCGCTTAAGGAGATTGTTAAAGAGGGGCATCCATTTTATCATTTCATTAAGTCCTAAAGCGTTTATTTTATTCATAGTGAAATCTTTTATACATTTGTAAAAATAAAAAACCAGATATGAAATTATTTCGTTCGAGCAATTTGTTCTTTTTAGGTTCCGGAATGATGTTTTTGGCATCATGTGATTTAGTTAAGGATATTACTTATACTGTTAATCCTAATCCATTGGAAATGCACGCTGACAGCGTAAAAATTGCAATAACTGTAACTGTTCCTGAAAAAGGAATGGCAAAAAAAGCGAAAGCTGAAATTACTCCTAAAATAGGAACTTATGCAATTGGAACTTGGTACGTTAATGGTGAAAAAGTAACTGAAAACGGCACAACGATTAATTTCAAAAATGGAGGTACAGCTACCTTTGAACAAACCATTCCTTACCTACCGGAAATGGAGGCTGCTGATTTGGTAGTTACTGGTAAAATTTACAAGCAAACAAAAGAGAAAGATGCTTTACCTGAAGTAAAAATTGCTGATGCTACAATCATCACTCCTTACCTAGTGAACAAAACTTTCAAAGTATTATACGAAGAGGATGCTCTTGTTCGTCAATTTGATAAAACAACTGATGCCACTTTCAACTTCGAAAAAGGAAAATCTGACGTGCGCACGGCAGAATTAACGGATGCTGATATCTCCTCATTAGTTTCTTGGGTTCAGGCAGCACAGTCAAATCCAAAAATAAAAATCAATAAAATTGAAATCAATGGATATGCGTCACCTGATGGAGAAGTTGCAAAAAACGACAACCTTTCTTTTGACCGTACTACGACCACGAGAACAGCGATTATCGCTCTAATGAAAAAAGCGAATTTGACAAAGTTCACTGACACTAATATGTACAAACTTACCAAGTACGGTGAGGATTTTGAAGGTTTTAAGGCGCAGTTAGCTTTGACATCAACTATTACAGAGGCGGACAAAAACTTATTCATCCGTATTTTGGAAATGACCAAAGATTTGGAGCAACGTGAGAAAGAAATGTATAACCTTGGTAAATCATATAGCGAATTGGAAAAAGATGTTTTCCCTAAAATTCGTCGCGCAAAGGTTGTTATCAACTATACAGAGTTTGGACTTACTGATGAAGAGTTAAAGGCTGCAGCAAGTAACAATCCTAATTCACTTTCAGTGGAAGAATTGTTGTTTACAGCTAATAAATTAACTACAGATTTGAACGAGAAAGCACGCATCTACGGTGTTGCAGCAACTAACTTTGCAAATGACTACCGTACACATACTAACTTAGGTGCAGCATCTTTCCAATTGAATAAAACATCTATTGCAAAATCTTCCTTTGAAAAAGCAGCAACTTTGAAAGATAATGCCATTTCAAAAAACAATTTAGCAGCTTCAACCATTTTAGATGGCAATACAACAAATACTAAAAAATTAATCACTCAGGCAAAAACAGCTTTCGATTCTAAAGGAGATGCTACTCAAAAAACTGCCGTAAACTATAATCAAGGAATTTTAAATATCATGGAAGCGAAATACAGTGCGGCTGATGTAAGTTTCTCTGAAAATAGCTACAACAAAGCGCTTGCACAAGTACTTTCAGGTAAGTTAGATGCCGCTAAGAAAACATTGACTGGATTAACTGAAACAGCTGAAACAGCGTATTTAAAAGCGATCATCGCTGCTCGTTCAAATGAAGGAGTTGATGCAGTAGTTGCTCAATTAAAAGTGGCTATTTCGAAAAATCCAGCATTGAAAGATAAAGCAGCGAAAGACCGAGAATTTTTAAAACTTGCAACGGAAACAACCTTTACAAATACCGTGAAGTAAAACTTAATTACCCATTTTTAAAATCCTGAGAAATCAGGATTTTTTTTTGCCTATACATTTCATTCGTTGTTAGCGAAATTGCGTAACTTTGTTTCCTAAAATAAAAAAAATGGATAGTAACGAATTCCGCAAATACGCGACAAAACATATCGGTCTTAACAGCATGGTTGTTGACCATTATATCGAGTCCTCTTTGACACCTTACATCATTGAAGAAAGACCAATGAACATGACCCAAATGGATGTGTTCTCACGTTTGATGATGGACAGAATCATTTTCTTGGGAACAGGAATTAATGATCAAGTGGCAAACATCATCAACGCTCAATTATTATTTCTAGAATCAGTTGACGCAAAAAAAGACATTCAAATCTATCTGAATTCACCTGGAGGATCGGTTTATGCTGGTCTAGGTATTTACGATACTATGCAATATATTCGTCCAGATGTCGCAACAATTTGTACAGGTATGGCCGCTTCAATGGGAGCTGTTTTACTTTGTGCTGGCGCAGATGGAAAAAGAAGTGCATTGAAACACTCACGTGTGATGATTCACCAACCATTAGGTGGAGCTCAAGGACAAGCATCTGATATCGAAATTACGGCTAGAGAAATTCAAAAGTTGAAGAAAGAATTATACGACATTATCGCTCGTCATTCCAAACAAGACTACGAGAAAGTTTGGGCTGATTCAGACCGTGACTACTGGATGACTTCGGAAGAGGCTAAAGCTTACGGTATGGTGGATGAAGTTTTGCTTCGTAATCCAAAATAAACATGGCTAAAAAAGAAGCTGTTTGCTCGTTTTGTGGTTCTGAAAGAGCCGCAGTTGGGATTCTTATCGCCGGTATTTCTGGTCATATTTGCGACAACTGTGCATCACAAGCAAACAAAATTGTACAAGAAGAACTTTCGGATAAAGTAAAGGAAGAACAATTGGAGCTTGTGAAGGTGAATTTATTAAAGCCTCATGAAATCAAAGCGCATTTGGATCAATACGTGATTGGTCAAAATGAAGCAAAGAAATTCCTTTCTGTCGCTGTTTACAACCATTTCAAACGTCTTGGATACAAATCGACCACAGATGAAGTTGAAATTGAAAAATCAAATGTCATCTTAGTTGGGAGAACTGGAACAGGTAAAACTTTACTCGCGAAATCGATTGCCAAATTGTTGAATGTACCATTTAGCATTGCAGATGCAACGGTATTAACGGAGGCAGGTTACGTAGGTGAAGATGTCGAAAGCATTTTATCTCGCTTATTGCAAGCTGCTGATTACAATGTGGAAAGTGCGCAAATGGGAATCGTATTTATTGATGAAATCGACAAGGTTGCACGTAAAAACGATAATCCTTCCATCACAAGAGATGTTTCTGGCGAAGGAGTTCAACAAGCCTTACTTAAATTACTTGAAGGCGCTGTGGTAAATGTTCCACCTCAAGGAGGAAGAAAGCATCCGGAGCAGAAAATGATTCAAATCGACACGAAAAACATTCTATTTATTTGCGGTGGTGCCTTTGATGGAATTGAAAAGTTAATCGCGAATCGCGTAAATCGTCAAACCATTGGATTCTCGTCTGATTCCGAAGAAATAATTGAAAAAGATTCACTTTTAAAATACATTTCCCCAAGCGACGTGCGATCATTCGGTTTAATCCCCGAATTAATTGGACGCTTCCCAGTTTTGACTTATTTGGAACCTCTATCTGATTCTGATTTAAAACGCATCCTTACGGAACCTAAAAATGCACTCATCAAACAATACAAACGTTTGTTCGAGTTAGATGGCGTAAAACTCAGCATTGATAACGATGTACTGGATTTTATGGTGAAAAAAGCGAATGAATTTCAATTAGGTGCACGTGGCCTAAGATCTATTTGTGAGGCAATTCTCACAGATGCGATGTTCGATATTCCTTCCACTGGAGTTAAAAAACTAGATGTAAATATCGAATATGCTGAAGAAAAATTCTCCAAATCTAAACTTGCCTCATTAAAAGTGGCCTAAAATAACCCACGAATTAGCTGGATTTTATACTTTTGCAATTCGAAATTTTTGAACTATGAAAACATTACAATTTAGAGAAGCGTTAAGAGAGGCAATGTCAGAAGAAATGCGACGTGATGAGCGTGTATTTCTCCTTGGTGAAGAAGTTGCGGAATACAACGGTGCTTACAAGGTTTCTCAAGGAATGCTGGATGAATTTGGTCCAAAAAGAGTAATAGATACACCTATCGCAGAACTAGGTTTTACTGGAATTGCTGTTGGTGCTTCAATGAATGGACTTCGTCCAATTGTAGAATTCATGACTTGGAACTTTGCCATTCTTGCAGCGGACCAAATCATTAACTCTGCAGCGAAAATGTTACAGATGTCCGGTGGACAATATTCATGTCCAATCGTTTTCCGTGGTGGAAATGGTACAGCAGGACAATTAGCTGCAACACACTCACAAAGTTTCGAAGCGTTTTACGCACACGTACCAGGATTAAAAGTGCTTACACCTTCGAATCCTGCTGATGCAAAAGGTTTGTTGAAAGCAGCGATTCGTGATAACGATCCAGTTGTTTTCTTGGAGTCAGAAAAAATGTACGGAGACAAGGGAGAAGTTCCTGAAGGAGAATACATCATTCCAATTGGCGTTGCAAACGTTGTTCGTAAAGGAACAGACGTAACGATTGTTACATTTGGTAAAATCATAAAAGTCGCTGAAGAAGCTGCAGAAGTGTTAGCGAAAGATAACATCAACGTTGAAATCATCGATTTAAGAACGATTCGTCCATTAGATTATGGAACTGTCGTTGAATCAATCAAGAAAACAAATCGTTGTGTTGTATTAGAAGAATCTTGGCCGTTAGCGTCCATTTCATCTGAAATCGCTTATCACTTGCAACGTTATGCATTTGACTATTTAGATGCACCAGTTCAACGTGTGACGCAAACGGATACACCATTCGCATTCTCTCCAACATTAATTGACGAGGCGCTACCGAATGTAGACCGTTTAATTAAAGCTGTAAAAGCGACAATGTATAGATAATATACAATTCTTATAGATAATGAAAAGGAGTCCTATTGGATTCCTTTTTTTTCGTCCTTTTAATACGCAACCATTTTCCACCGATAAAATAATTTAACTTTCGTTACCTTAGCTACATGAAATCATTTATCCTCCTTTTAAGTCTCCTTTGGTTAGGGACTCTTTTCGCACAAGAGACAACTCATTTTTTGATTAAGTCCAATTCATCCATTCGTATCACGGATCCCATCTGTAAGAAAATGTCTGAAGACTCCAAAAAAGAAATTCAAACAGAATTATCGAGAATTAGGGATACTAAAAAGAATGGTGATTTTAATATAACCAAACAGCCACTCGAGCTACAATCCTTTTTTGAAGCATTTCAAACCATTGGAAATGACCCAGAGAACAACTTTGCGAGCTTGGCTATTTTAAATATTTTAATTAGTACTTTTCGGGAATCAGATAAAACACCTATTTACCTTAGTTTACAAAAAGTTACCTTAAAAACCCTTGGAGAAGCTACTATAGAAATATCCATCAACAATGTACAAGTTAGTTCCTCCGAAACGGCGATGGACATTACTGTAAAAAACCTAAGAAATACGAGCGCACCCATTCAAACTATGCACTTTTCATGTTCAACAGGACGCCTTTTACTAGCGAATGAAGCATCTGTAAAATTTGCTTGGATCAATTATTGGGGTGAATTCTACAAGGAAGCAAAGGTCATTGAATGGTTGGAAAAAGCGGTTAACCAGGTTGAACCTTCCTTAATAGGTAAAAGCGAACGAGAAAGAAGAACAGATGTAACCTTAAAGCAATTAGGGATAACATCAACACAGTACCTGAATAAAGGAATCGAACATGTTAAAACTATTTTAAATGGTCTGCCCTTCAATATTCCGTATGAGGAGATTGTCGCAGTCCTCATTAGCAAAGACGAACAAAAAATAAGTTTATTGAACTATTATGAAACTACCCTTGAAGAGGAAGATTTATTTAGTGATTCAGAAGATGAAACCATTTATTTCCAAGAAAGTTATACTTATACCGCAACGTGGAATTTAGAAAAGAAGGATGGAAATTGGAACATTTATATTTCAGAAAATGACAGTGATGATTCCATTGCATCCATAAGAACTTTCTATCAAGCAGCTATCAATACTGAAAATCGCTTTAGCGAAGAAAAATGGTTGGAAGAAAATTTCACTGAACTAACATACTATTTAAGTAAGCACGTAGAAATAGTTCGTGAAGCCTCGGTACCAGAAGTACAATCCTTGATAGCGAATGAAATACAACCTAAATTAGCAAAGCTTTACAACGATAAGAGTAGTACTTACACTGAATTTTATCAACGAATTTCACCGGAACAACATTCCTATTGGGGAACAGAAACTGAACAAATCGTTACGAAAGATTTTCTAATTTCCAATCCAGAAAAAACAGCCTTTATTTATCCCGTATTATTATCAAAAGAATCGATAAATGAAGAATGGGAAAATGAGGAAAAATCGGAAGATTTTAAATTTTTTGTTCTCCTAAAAAACAAAGATGGATCCTTTACACTATATGATTGGTTTTACTTCAAACCGATGGAATATTCAATTTATTATGAATTAATGAACTGTGCAGCTATTCACTTAAGTCATAAAACGGAATACATTTCAGGACAAGAGGTCATCAACGATCAGGCTTTTTGGGATAACTTTGTTTACAAAAGAAGTGCTCGTGGATTTGATTATTTAACTGAAGTAGTCTTAGCTAACGAATCCATCTCCATTTCGAGCAGCGAATTTGATTCGCAGGTACAAGATTGCATAGAAATACTATTGGAATACGATGTCGTCGACCTATATGAACAACAATTAAAACAGATCATTCGTTGTATCAACACCATTCAAAAAGGTAGTCTTAATGGAGCCCAAAACTTGAAGTTAATAACGCTGAGTCAGGAACTACATTTCCAAAAACGTTTAAATAAAATTCAAAAAGCGGATGGTAACTATTATCCATCTCTAAATGTCGAACTTGGAACACCTTGGAAAGAATGTTCCCACTATCGCATTCGTTAAGCTTAAATATCAATGCATTAGGTCTCATTAAAACCTATGCAAATCGCATATAGTTTAACAATAATTCAGGCTGGATTTATTTCATTTCTTTTATAAACATTGATTTGTCAAAAAACTTCATCTTTTTTTCATAAGCCCTTGGATTTTAAAAATAAATAGGTATCTTTGCACCCCTCAAAGTACGTTTGGGGGTTATTATTTATTTTAAAACAAGAGTATTTTATGCCAACTATTCAACAGTTAGTTCGCAAAGGAAGAACTGCGGTGGTGAAGAAGAGTAAGTCCGCTGCGCTTGATTCATGTCCACAA